>NZ_JBGJZU010000022.1:0-85254 GCF_041354475.1 Microcoleus sp. | reverse complement strand
ATCTCCGGCGACATAGCTACAAGCTGGAAAGCACTCGTAGGTGTCGTGACCTTACTAACGTAGCCTAGTTAAAGACTTAGACTGGCTATCTCGTCCACTTTTGTCCAGTGTTTAGCGGATAGCACAACGACAGCGCTTTGTGTTTGTTTTTGTTGAAGACACCGGCAAAAATTGAAGACTAGGCTTATTAATTAGGCACGCTTCTATTTGCTGGTAATTAACGCTGTCATGGTCAGTTGAGACCTGTGAACGGATCGCACTTACTCTTCCATTGTACGATCGCAACGACCACTTGCAAAGGAAGACGGAAAAACGAAGCTGGAAGAGAGGGAAGAGGGGCACAGAGGGAGAGGGGGAGAGAGGGAGAGGGGGAGAGAGGGAGAGGGGGAGAGGGACTCGGCGGTTTCATTCTCAAGAAAACGATGATTGTTTAGGGGTAGCGCCTTTCTTTGCCTACCCCCCCATGCTTGCTGAGAATAAAACAGCCCTGCCCCTTCCCCCCTCCTTTTGCATCTAGGCAAGTCCGTCAATTACCGGGTGAAAATAGAACGCTAGGGCTAAAACTGCATAAGCTGCCAGCAGCAAAGTACCTTCGAGCCAGTTAGACTTACCGTCAGAACTGATCGAATTAGCAATCAGCACCGCTACCATCACCGCTACAAGCTCAAACGGATTAAAGTTCAAGTCCATCGGTTTTCCCAGGACAAAACCTGCCAAAACCAACACTGGAGCAACAAACAGAGCAATTTGCAAACTCGAACCAACCGCCACAGAAACCGACAAATCCATTTTATTTTTCATCGCCACCGTGACTGCTGTAGCGTGTTCAGCCGCGTTACCAATAATCGGAACTACAATCACCCCAGTAAACAATGCACTCAGTCCCAAACGGGCCGTTGCTTCTTCTAGAGTACCGACTAGCAGTTCGGACTCCGCAGCTACCATCAGGGTACACACCAACAGCACCCCAATCCACAGTGGTAGATTGACTTTGTGTTCGGGATTGTCTCCTGCTAAATTGCTGTCGGCTAGTCCTTCCAGGATTTCGCTCTCAGCTACCCCGGCATCGTAGAGATAGGTGTGAGTTTTCATGGAAAACAGCAGTGTCAGCACGTAAACTAGGATCAGGACTACCGCCACGGCGCTAGAGAGTGTTTGCATCGTCTCTGGATCGATGCCTTTCGAGGTGACATCAACTGCTGTCGGCACCAAAATTGCAATTACGGCTAAGTTCATCGCCGAAGCGTTCAAACGGGCGACTACGGGCTGAAATTCTTGTTCTTTGTAGCGCAAGCCACCCAGGAGCATGGCAAGTCCCATTACTAGCAGCAGGTTGCCGATAATCGAACCGGTGATGCTGGCTTTGACCACATCGATCAGTCCGGCATTCAAGGCGACGATGCCGATAATCAGTTCAGTGGCATTTCCGAAGGTAGCATTGAGCAAACCCCCCAAGTTTTCGCCTAGGACGACGGCGATTTCTTCGGTGGCAGTACCCATCCAGGCCGCTAGGGGGATGATGGCTAGGGCCGATGTGATGAAGATTGTGGAGGATTCCCATTCCAGGAAGTGTCCGGCAATGGAAATCGGGATAAATAGCAGTAGACTCGAAAGAATTGTTTTTGTGTTCAGCATTGAGATTTCTGAAAGGTTCCCAACACCAAATCATAGCTTGTGGATTTATGGAAAAAACGGGTTGGGACAGGGAATTTGGTGGTGAATTGCGATCGCCCGGAGTGGGCATTTGCTAATTAATTGATAACCAGGGCCTAAGTCAAGTGTTGTCATCTCAAGGATCTACCTCTCTTACTTATTGGGAATTAGCTGTTCTTGTTTGGCAAGAGGAATCAGTTTTTCCATGGAATAATTGAGATTGGTTTCTGGACTTTTAAACACAAAAGCAAAACTTGCTAAAGCTCCCAGTAATCCCCCCAGTAAAGTAATTTTTTTGAAATCAATTAAATCTGCCCAAAAAGCTTGCTGACTATGGAATTTGAATTCGGCAACTGTGGGCAATGGCAGGGAAAATTCTGTGTCAGGAATCGCACTGAGCGCTCCTTGTATTTCTGCTAACATTTCCCTAGCAGTTGCATAGCGATCGCGCGGGTGAAACCGAATTGCCTTATCCAAAATTGCTGCCAAACTATAACTAATATTGCCAGCCAAATGCCGCCAAACAAACTCTCCTGTTTCCGCATCTACTTCTAATTCTTGAGGAATCTTCCCAGTTAGTAAATAAATCGCAGTCAATCCCAAGCTAAATAAATCACTAGCATAAATGGGTCGTCCGTTTGCCTGTTCCGATGCCATAAATCCAGGAGTACCTATCAGGATAGAGCGGGAATTTTCCGCAGAGTTCTCCGCGGTTGCCATCGTTTCTTTCACCGCTCCAAAATCAATCAGCACTGGCTGTCCATCTCGCTTTCTCAACAAAATATTGTCAGGCTTAATATCCCTGTGAATAATGCCATGAGCGTGAATATAATCAAGAATTTCCAATACACTGATTAATATGGATTTTACAGTTCCCTCGCTGCACAGTCCTTGTTCTTGTATCTTACGCGCCAGATTTTCCCCGTCAATCCATTCTTGAACTAAATAAAATTGCCCAGACTCTTCAAAATAAGCGTAAAGTTGGGGAATTCTATATTTCCGTTCGTTGAGTAGTTCCAAAATGGCAGCTTCCCGTTTAAACCGCTGTTGAACTAAATGTAAAATTTGAGGATTTTTAGCAGTAGGCTTTAACTGCTTGAGTACACAGCAGCGAGCTGAAGGCATTTGAGTATCTTGGGCTAGAAAAGTTTCCCCAAAACCCCCAGTGCCGAGTTTGGCAATAATGCGATAGCGGTTGTTCAAAAGAGTTGGTTTCATATCCATTGGGTATTTTGAATGTCAAGCAGATGTTCCAGGAAGAAGGCAGAAGGCAGATGCAACAATAGCAATACGATTTACATTCATAATATTTTGGCCCCGATCAGCCCAACTTGAGAATCAATGTTTTTTGTATGGGAGAAGGAAGAAGGCGCTTCGACGGAGTTTATCCTGAGCGTAGCCGAAGGGCTCAGGGGAACCGGGAAGAAGGGCAGAAACCGCTAATTAATTAGACATCTCCCATAATTATTGTGGAACAGGCATCCCTTCGACCCTTCGACTACGCTGGCTGACACCGCCTGCCTGTTCAAGACTCGCTTTTTAGGAGATGTCTAGTGGATTTACTTATTGCATCCCAAAAACTTGGTAACAACGCGCTTTCAGACCAGTCTGGTGTCCCTAACTATCTTAAAAATTCGCCTAAAACCAAATACCCAACTACACAGAAGCAGTCGGGTATTTAAGGGATAATTGAAAGGGGGTTCTGCTTTACTTCAAATTTACTTCAAATCTAGCAATCCGCTAGTTTTCAGTTTAGGATTAAATCGAATTTCTTCCGTAACACCACGGGATTTGAGTTGGGATAAGATTTCATTTTCTACCCGTCGCGCTACATTTTTCAACAATTTATCTTTGGCAAGTTCATCGATAATAATAGCTTCATAATTTGCTATTTCTTCGACTGTCATTACAGTTTTGGTATCGATGGGATCGTTCCACTTCCCAGCATCGACACCATTACCCGCAGGCTCCGAACCGTTTTCGGCAATCCAACTTTGTCGGATATTTTCTAGAATAGTGCGGTTTGGTCGATCGATTATTTGGACTTTCAGCCAGTAGCAGTGTTGGTGTTGGCGCACTAGATATTGTTTCAGGCTGAGGTAAATATCGCGAGAATATCCCACAAATTGGAGGACTTTATCGCTGTCGAAAATCGCGCAAACGCCTATTTTTCCCTGTACAAATTCTGGTAATTTTCCCTCAGCATCGATGTAGGGAAAGAATTCTAAGCTAGCTAATGTGGGAATGTCTTCTGTCATTCTATTTGAGATTTTAGATGTAATATTTGATAGTTAAATCAGAGATTAACTAGGTTTGAGCTAATTGGTAAACTGTTTTTAGCTAAGTATTAAATACTCGATAAATGGCACAGAGCCGACTGGGCTTAAAGACTTTGGCTTGGAACATGAAATTAGGTGGCACATTCACGATCGCAAAATCGCTGTGATTGTGATACTTTTCAAACTCCGCAGGCATTCCCTTGGGAGTCTCGGTGCTGTAAGGGACTGGCTGAAAAAGTAAGTTGGTAAACTCAATGCGCGAGCAGTGCAATTGTTGTGCTACTTGTGTCTGGAAACTTTCAGCGGTTAATAAACTCAACAGTACAGCTTTAGCACTCGGTTCGAGGACAAAACTGCCGTCATAGCTTTCAATAATTTTGAGACCCATTTTTTTTATACCTCCTGACTGGTGGCTGACAAACTGA
This sequence comes from Microcoleus sp., assembly GCF_041354475.1. Taxonomy (NCBI): domain Bacteria; kingdom Bacillati; phylum Cyanobacteriota; class Cyanophyceae; order Oscillatoriales; family Microcoleaceae; genus Microcoleus; species Microcoleus sp. The sequence continues at coordinate 80,897 of NZ_JBGJZU010000022.1, read as the reverse complement.
TTTCTGATTTTGGATGTAGGATTTGGATGTAGGATTTTTGGTACAAGCTCTTGAGTTTAACCTAATCCCGATCGCAATCTACCACACGACTAAAAGGTTAATCCGCAACTATGCAGAAAATGAACGACGTATCATTCCCAGCCCTCAGAAGCTCCTCAAACCAGCGAGACTGGGTAGAAGTCGCAGAATACGCATCCATAGCCGGTTCAGCTATTGGCACGATTGTCGCAGCATTGTCAGGGCAAATTATCTACGCTGCGGCTCCTTTAACCGCTGCACTGTCGCTGAATTTCCTCAATCGCCAACGTTTCGAGCAAAAAATGCAGCAAAAGGCAAATTCTGCGATCGCAGGCGTAGAATTGACAGTAAAGTCCCTCCAACAGCAAGTTCAGACACTTCCGGGAGACTCCAAGGAACTCCATACCACCTTCTCTGACTTGCAGCAGCAACTTCGCAGTTTGGAATCCCACGCCATCCCTGATATACAGGCCACCCTGACTTCCCTGCAACAGCAAATGCAGGCGCATCCGGCTGACTCTGAGGAAATAGACACTATCCTCTCCGAGTTGCAGCAAAAACTCGTCCGTTTGGAAAATAGCGCCCTGAGAGAATTAGATTGGGAAAATGTGAATGTCCGGTTTTTGTTGATGGACGAAAAGTTAACGGAAGTTAAAAATATGACAGCAGAGTTGCAGCAGCGATCGGAGGAGATAGACTTTAATCAAATCCAAAGTTCCCTGGGCCAATTGCAAGTTTTGCTCGATCGACCCACCATAGATGTAGGGACACTGCAAACCGAGATTCAGCAATTGCAAGAGCAAGTTTCCCAATTGCAGCGACAAAATCAACAAATTGTCAAGCCTTATTTGCAGCGCCTGACTCGCGCCGTGAAGCAGCTATCAGTGAAAAGTTAAGTGTGAGTAAATTTTTGCCAAGCTTGCCAAAAAACATAAACCGATAAAAGTGCCAAGAGCGATCGAAAGGCTAAACTAACTAGACGATCGGATAATTTTGGCAAAAACCGAGTGCTAACCTGGGCACCCAACAATCCACCAGCGCCCAGAATCAAACCCACATTCCACAAAACATTCCCACGCGCCGCGTGTCCCAAAGTCGCTGAAATAGCAGTGATCACAATTACGCCCAAGCTCGTTTGAATAGCTGTTTTAATACTTTCTCCTAAGAGCAAAATTTGCAGTGGCACCATAATCACACCCCCGCCTACACCGAACAACCCTGCTAATAAACCAGCCAAACCACCAGTGGTAACTTTGGCCAAAGTTCGATTAAACAAAAAATGGGGATGATTCGGGATTCGGGAATCAGAAATCGGCAATGGGGAATTTTCCCCTTGTCCCGTTTCTCCTCCCATACCCTGTTGTCCCTCTGGCATTTTTTTTGCTTCTGTCAGATATTTGCGAACTTGAATTAAATAAATATTCAGTAACAGCAACATCCCAAAAGCAATTAACAACAAGTAAGGCGGAAATATTCCCGCCAAATAAACACCGATTTGTGCTGTTATTACCGCAGGAAAACCAATTCCTGCTACCTGACTCAAACTGAAGTAACCCATGCGCCAATTCTGGAAACTGCCAGAAATAGCTGTAATTACGATGGAATAACCGCTCGTAGCCACAGCTTCCACCGGCGCGTAGTTGAGAGCAACCAACAAAGGTACGAGCATCGTGCCACCGCCGATGCCCAAAAATCCTGCTAGAATTCCTGCCAAAAGTCCAGCCGCACCCAGAATCAATAATTCGCTGACAGTCATTAGTTAGTAGTTAGTAGTTATTTGTTATTTGTTATTTGTTATTTGTGATTCGCTTGGGGATGCTAATCACCAATAACTAATAACCAATAACATTTGTCAACGGTTAATGTTTAACACTCAACTTACAACTTTTTAAGCATCATTAGTTGTGCCGTCAGGCATAATCGCCCGTCTTAAATCTGCATCCCGGAAGTTAGCTCGATTGAGGTTAGCATCAATCAAAACAGTTTCTACGAGTACCGCTCCGCTCAAATTAGACCAACAAAGTTGTGCGCGATACAAATTAGCACCGCTCAAGTTAGCTCCCCGGAGGCTAGACCAACTGATATTAGCTACTCTCAAATTAGCATTATTAAGATTAGCTTCGCTGAGATTAGCACCAATCATTTTTACTTCGCGCAAGTCTGCACCAGTCAGGTTGGCTCCGGTGAGAATTGCCCCGCTGAGAATTGCCTTTGTCAGATTAGCTCTTTCCAAAACCGACTCGCTCAGGATAGCATTTGTCAGGTTTACCGCTTTGAGAGTTGACCAACTCAAATTGGCTTTCATCAAATTAGTGCGGATCATGCTAGCGTCCGTTAAGTTGGCTGCAAACAAATTCGCTTCAGTAAAGTTGGCTTCGGTCAAATTAGCTTCCGTCAAGTTAGCCTTGCTCATGTTGACTTCCCTCGCCATTGAGCCACGCAGGTTCGCTCCAGTAAGGTTGGCACCACTCAGATTAGCGCGACTCAAATCAGTTCCAATCAAATTTGCTTCGCAGAGGTTAGCTTCAGTCAAGTCCACCCCAGCCAGTTTCACCTCGCGCAGGTTGGCTCCGGTGAGGTTAGCACCTTTGAGATTCGCCTGCTGGAAATTGGCTCTGGTAAAGTTAGCCTCGCTGAGGTCTACCCCTTTGAGGTCAGCCCCCGCGAGGTTAATCTCTCGAAAAATTCTTTCTCCGGCCGCATATTGCCTCAGAATTAGATCGGCCTCCATGTGATTCGCCTCGCAATTTTTTGTTTCAAACGTTTGAGAGTGATGGGTCATACCATACACATCATCCCAGATAACCAGGGTATTCACCCTGTACACTGTAGTATCAGTATCGGTAAAATTTTTGCAAGGCTCAAAGTATTGTGTACCTCGATGGGGAAATGGGGTTTAAAACCCCGTTACTTCGGCTACGCGGTTGGCCCGCTCCGCCAAAGGGCAGCACATCGCCCGATAGGAAGCCTTGAATTGTAAAGCTTTGTTACGCCACCAACTCTTATACGCTAGAACTTGTAGCATAATGTGGGAGGTAGAATAATGCTAGTTTTTGAATTCAAAGCCTAGGGAAAATCTAGTCAGTTGACGGCAGTAGATGAAGCAATTCGTACCACCGAGTTTGTCGGCAATAGCTGCATACGCTATTGGATGGACAACAAAAAGGTGGGTAAATACAACTTAAACAAATACTGCGCTATGTCAACGTCGGATATCTAGAAAAATAAAAGGTTCAAAAAATAGCGGCAAAGCCAGACAGATTTTAAGTAACCGCCACCTCAAAATAAATAGGCAATCGTATTGTACCATGCAATCAAACTTGCAAGGTGCGTAGTGAGCGTCAAACGAGAAGATAGCCTAGGTCGATTTGAGAATTAAAAATATGGCTAATAATCCCTGTCTGGCTAAGTCTATTAACGACGCATCTTGATATCAGTTTCGCATCTGGCTCGAATGCTTTGGAAAGGTATTTGAGAGTTGGAAAAATCTCAAATAGTGGCAAAAGGTAGTAGAAAGATCGACTCTAAATCAGCAAGAGCGATGATGAATTGGGAATTTTATTGAGTGTGCTATCTTGGGATTGTTTCGGAATGTCGGAGATTGTCCCAATTAAAAGTATCACTGTCAAGTGAAGCATGATGAATGTAGGAGTATGTCACAATGCCTGAAAATTTGAGAAGCCAAGCTGTGACTGGAGGCGTACAGCGTGCGCCCAACCGGGCGATGCTGCGGGCTGTTGGTTTTGGTGATGGCGATTTCACTAAACCGATTGTGGGAATTGCTAACGGGTACAGTACGATTACACCCTGCAATATGGGATTGAACGAACTGGCTATGCGGGCGATTGCGGCTACAAAGGAAGCGGGCGCGATGCCACAGATGTTTGGTACGATTACGATCAGCGACGGGATCTCGATGGGAACTGAAGGGATGAAATATTCTCTGGTGTCGAGAGACGTGATTGCTGATTCTATCGAAACTGTTTGCAATGGTCAAAGTATGGACGGTGTGCTGGCTGTGGGCGGTTGCGATAAGAATATGCCGGGGGCGATGATTGCGATCGCCCGCATGAACATTCCTGCTATTTTTGTCTACGGTGGCACCATTAAACCAGGACATTACAACGGACGGGATTTAACTGTGGTCAGCGCTTTTGAAGCTGTCGGTCAATTCAGCGCCGGCAAAATTGACGAAGAGGAACTCACCGCAGTAGAACAAAAAGCTTGTCCGGGCGCTGGTTCCTGCGGTGGAATGTTCACAGCAAATACCATGTCGAGCGCCTTTGAGGCGATGGGGATGAGTTTGCCTTATTCTTCGACAATGGCTGCTGAGGATGCCCAAAAGGCTGACAGCGCGGCAGAATCGGCAACCGTTTTGGTGGAAGCGATTCGCCAACAGTTGCTACCTAGCCAAATTTTGACTCGTAAAGCCTTTGAAAATGCGATCGCGGTCATCATGGCAGTAGGCGGTTCAACGAATGCTGTGCTACATTTATTAGCTATTTCCAATGCGATCGGTGTTGAACTGTGCCTCGACGATTTTGAAACAATTCGAGCCAAAGTTCCCGTGCTGTGCGACCTCAAACCCAGCGGTAAATATGTAGCGACAGATTTGCACAAAGCCGGCGGCATTCCCCAAGTAATGAAAATGCTGCTAGAAAAAGGTTTACTCCACCCAGATGCGCTCACAATCACAGGAAAAACAGTTGCCGAAGTATTAGCAAATATTCCTGCGGAACCTCGCACCGACCAAGATGTGATTCGTCCTTGGAACAATCCACTTTACGCTCAAGGACACCTGGCAATTCTCAAAGGAAATTTGGCAACAGAGGGAGCCGTTGCTAAAATTACCGGAGTCAAGAAACCGACAATTACCGGCCCGGCGCGAGTATTTGAATCTGAAGAAAATTGTCTGGATGCTATTTTGGCAGGCAAGATTCAAGCGGGAGATGTGATTGTCATCCGCTACGAAGGGCCAAAAGGCGGGCCTGGAATGCGGGAAATGCTAGCACCAACTTCTGCAATTATTGGCGCTGGTTTGGGTGATTCCGTAGGGTTAATTACGGACGGCCGTTTTTCTGGCGGGACTTACGGCATGGTTGTCGGTCACGTTGCACCGGAAGCACAAGTTGGTGGCACAATTGCTCTGGTAGCAGAGGGTGATTCAATCACAATAGATGCTCAAAATCGCTTGTTGCAACTCAATGTTTCTGAGGCCGAATTGGAGCAACGACGGACTGTTTGGCAAGCTCCTGGGCCGCGTTATACCAGGGGAGTTTTGGCTAAATACGCTAAGTTGGTTTCTTCTAGCAGTATTGGTGCTGTTACTGATTTAGGTTTGGGTTAAAGAAGGAATAGGGAATAGGGAATAGGGAATAGGGAATAGGGAATAGGGAATAGGGAATAGGGAATAGGGAATAGGGAATAGGGAAGAAAGTCCTTCGACTTCACAATGCCCAATTCACAATGCCGAATTCCCCATTTCCCATTCCCGCATTCCCATTGGTGTCAACTTAAGGCCAAACCCTGTCACAGACTACTGTTTGACGATTAAGGCCAGATCCCCCCTAACCCCCCTTAAGAAGGGGGGGACAGGAGTCCGATCAAAGTCCCCCTTCCCCCCTCCCCCCTTGGGGGGGGCAGGGGGGGGTGGGGGGGCTAGGGGGGGGTGGGGATTTAGGGGGATCTAGACTCAGGTAAAAACCAGATTTCTCAAGGCTTTCAGGCTTAAGTTGACACCTATGCCCCATTCCCTATTCGCAAATTAACTGCGCTGAGTTAAGAAGCGACTAGCCATGGAAATTGTGTCTGTAATATCTACATCGCCGTCTCCATCTGCATCTAAAAACGCATTCAAAACTGAATTTCCCCCAGGGGCAGGATTCTGGGTGTTGCTGCCGGTTTGCAGCAAGTTGAGCACTAGGGGTACTAAAACCGGTATCATCGCTTGGACTGTGGCGTTATTCAAGCCGGTTCTTTGAGCGATATCCTGAACTATTTGGGTTAACTGGTTGTTTCCGAATAAACTCTGTACTGCTTGCGGATTGGGATTTGTGCCGCTAAATTGGTTGACAACTTGTTGCGCTTGTGCATCTCCTGATTGCGATCGCACGTCTTGTAAAGCCGATCGCACGTAGCCGCCTAAAACCGACATCGCTAACTCAGTTGTGCCCGCATCGACGCCCTGGTTGCCACTCAACTGTTCTACTGCATTCAGAATACCGCCCAACTGATTGGGACTTGCTTGTTGGTTGGGATTGTCGATCGCACTTAAAATTTGGTCAAATAGTCCCATAATTTTGGCTCCTTACTATGATTACTCAACTATAGAAAATAAAATGTAAAAATCAAAGCATCAAGCTTTTTATTGGTCGCTCTCCCTCATGTCTTTGCCACGTCTGTTAACATTAATCGCGACTATCTGCCTCACCCTGGGGCTGGTTATTGGGCTGGTCAGTTCCTTAACTGGACTTTATACTCAAGTTGCGTGGTCTGCGTCTCCGCTGCTAGCTAATTTGCTGATTTTGGCGATCGTGGTACTTTTGGGTACGCTAATATTTGCGATTGTTTATTACTTGAATCTGCTAAAAATTCCTCAAAAAACTAAGGGAAAACGGGTGATTAAGCCCAAGGTTCCGGTGATAAAAAGTGAAGCTGCTACAGAAAATTTGAAAGCAATTCGGCAACAAGTCGATCGCATTCAAGATGAAGTAGCACGGCAAGCTTTGCTGTTAAAAGCGCGAGAAATTGAAGCTAGTATGGCTCGCGGTAGCATTCGGATAGTTGTGTTCGGCACCGGTTCTGCGGGCAAAACTTCTGCGGTGAATGCCCTGGTGGGAAGGATGGCGGGACAGGTAGGCGCGCCGATGGGAACTACGGAAGTTGAAGCAACTTACACTCTCAAATTGAAAGGGATCGATCGAGAATTAGCAATTACTGATACCCCAGGCATCTTAGAAGCGGGAGTAGCGGGCACCTACAGGGAGGAGTTGGCAAGACAGTTGGCGGCGAGGGCTGATTTGATCTTATTTGTTTTGGATGGCGATTTGCGAAAATCTGAATATGAACCGCTGCGTAATTTGGCGGAAATTGGCAAAAGGTCGATCGTAGTTTTTAATAAAATTGACCTTTATCTCGACAGCGACAGAGATGAAATTCTCTCTAGACTCCGGGAACGAGTTAAGGGTTTGGTAGCGGCAATGGATGTGGTAGAAATTAGCGCTAATCCTCAACCAGTCAGGCTGGAAAACGGCACAATTTTTCAGCCTGACCCGGATATTATGCCATTAATTCGGCGCGTTGCTGCGATTTTGCGAGCGGAAGGAGAAGATTTAATTGCTGATAATATTTTGTTGCAATCTCAGCACTTGGGAGACCAAGCTCGCAAGTTAATTGATGCTCAAAGGCGCCGGCAAGCTGATAAGGTAGTAGAGCGATTTCAGTGGATTGGGGCAGGAGTCATTGCAGTCACGCCTTTGCCAGTGGTAGATTTACTGGCAACAGCAGCAGTTAACGCTCAAATGGTAGTAGAAATTAGCAAGATTTATGGTTGTGAATTAAATATCGATCGTGCTAAAGAATTGGCATTCTCTCTGGCAAAGACATTAGCTAGTTTGGGGATAGTTGAAGGTGTAATTCAAATAGTGTCAAGGGCACTTCAGTTAAGTGTAGCTGGGTTTGTACTTGGCAAGGCTATTCAAGCAGTTAGTGCGGCTTATTTAACTAGAATTGCGGGTAAAAGTTTTATTGAATATTTTCGCCATGACCAAGATTGGGGTGACGGTGGGATTGCGGAAGTAGTGCAAAGGCAGTTTCAATTAAATCGGAAAGATGAGTTTGTGAAGGCTTTTGTTAAAGATGCGATCGCCCGCGTCGTCGAACCTTTGAATATTTATCAAAAGTCAGAGGAATCAGAATTAGAAATAGTACCAGAATTAGAATCAAAAATAGAACCGGAACCCTTGTATCGTTCCGAGGAATATGAAGATTGGGAAACTTACAGTAACAAACAAAAGGATGAGTGGTAATTGGGCATTGGTAGTTGGGTATGGGGCATGGGCATTGGTGTCAACTTAACGTCAAACCCAGTCAGAGACTGCTGTTTGACTATTAAGGCCAGATCCCCCCTAGCCCCCCTTAAGAAGGGGGGGACAGGAGTCTTCTCTTTCGTCCCCCTTCCCCCCTTGGGGGGGTGGGGATTTAGGGGGATCTAGACTTGGCGTAAAACCCAGATTTCTCAAGGGTCTCAGGCTTAAGTTGACACCAATGGGGCATGGGGAACCCCCCCTGACCCCCCCACCCTGCCTGCCCCCAAGGGGGATGGGGGAAGGGCATGAGGCATGGGGCACAGGAAGTTTTTTCCCTGAGCGAAGTCGAAGGGTCTTCTTTCTTCTTCCTAAATTTCCCCCCTTGGGGGGGCTGGGGGGGGTGACTTCTTCCTTCTTGCTTCTTCCTAAATTTCCCCCCTTGGGGGGGGCTGGGGGGGGTGACTTCTTGCTTCTTCCTTCTTCCTTTCTTAAGCGATCGCATCGAACACAATTTTGATAAGATTTAAAGTTTACAACAAAAATTAGTATTGTTTGGCGGGGGAAAAACCATGAGCGATCGACCAATCATTCTGGGTATTGTCGGAGACAGCGCAGCAGGCAAAACCACCCTGACCAAGGGAATTGCACAAGTATTGGGACCAGAAAATGTCACCATTATTTGTACCGATGACTATCACCGCTACGACAGGACGCAGCGGGCCCAAATAGGGCTCACAGCATTGCATCCTGACTGCAATTACCTAGATATCATGCAACAGCACCTAAGTCTGTTACGTACCGGTCAAGCTATTCTCAAACCCATTTATAATCACAGCACAGGTACATTTGACCCCCCGGAATACATCAAGCCCAGCAAATTTGTGATAGTGGAAGGTTTGCTGGGTTATTCAACTCGTGCAATCCGCGATTCCTATGACGTAAAAGTGTACCTTGCTCCCCCAGAAGAACTGCGAACTCAGTGGAAAGTTAAGCGCGATATTATGAAGCGTGGCTATACTGAAGAACAGGTACTTGCGGAAATGAAAAAGCGGGAAAATGATTCCGAAGACTTTATTCGTCCCCAGCGCAAGTTTGCTGATGTTGTCGTTACTTTTTACTTACCAGAAGAGGACAATGAAGTAAATTTGAGCGTCCGTTTAGTGCTGAGACCGACCATTCCTCATCCAGATTTCACTGAGATTTTAAGCCAAGGTAGTGATAATTTTAAACCGGCAATTCGCTTAGATCTCGATCGGGATATGGGAAAACCCGTTGATGTCTTGGAAGTAGACTCCCATGCTACTAGCGAACAGGTAAACGAACTGGAAAAGATTTTGTGTAACGAAATGCCACATTTGCGAGGCTTTTGCTCGACCGAAGGCAATTCTGAAATTGGTAAACTTGTGGGTACAACTGGCGAAGTTTTGCAAAGTTACCCCCTAGCTTTGACTCAACTTTTGATTGCTTATCACATGATTAAAGCAATTCATTTATATTAGTTGTTAGTTATTTGCGGTGCCCTGAGCGTAGTCGAAGGGTTATTGGTTATTTGTTATTAGTGGTTATTGATTTTGTTGTTTCTAGTCAGTGGTTCCAATTCCCATTGCCAATTATAACAACTGCAAATGCTCTTGATGCGCTTTCCTAATGGCTCTGTATTCACAAATAACCAATAACCAATGACTACCCTAGCCAAGTAGGGTTAGCAGTCGCTAATTGCTGAATTTCCACTGATACTGGCAATTGACTTTGGGGTGCGGGAACCATTTCGCCTCGGAAGTCCAGGAGAGTGACGAGCAGCAGATAGCCCAGTGCTAATACTATAGAAAACACGCCTGTGATAATAGCAATAATTTTTGAACGTTCCATATTCAGTAATAATTAGGTACAGCTAATATAAGCTTAACATTAAAGGGAGTAATGATTACAGGACTTATGGAATAGAATATAATCAGGTGCTACTTATTTATATGACGAAAATGGAACCTCTTATAGATGCGCCAATGACTATCGAGATGCCCACCGCGCCACCAGTAGTGGAAACATTTAATCTGGGGAAGTTCTACCGTACTGGCTTCTGGATGAACCAAAAAATTGAATCGCTGAAGAATTGTACTCTGACTATCTCTGAGGGCGAAACTTTCGGGCTGTTAGGACAAAATGGGGCGGGGAAAACTACCCTGCTGAAAACTTTGCTGGGTATAGTGCGGCCTACTTCTGGTAGGGCGCTGTTGTTGGGGAGACCTTTGGGCGATCGCGCGGTGAAGCAACGAGTCGGCTATTTGCCAGAAAATCCCTATTTTTACGATTATCTCACGGGCTGGGAATTTCTGCAATTTGCAGCGGGTTTGTTTCAAATTCCGCCGTCGATTCAGCGACAGCGAATTCCGCATTTGCTAGACTTAGTTGGGCTAGCTCAATCGGCGGCAATCAAAAAGCAATTGCGGCAGTATTCTAAGGGTATGCTGCAACGAATTGGCATGGCTCAAGCTTTGATTAATAATCCAGAGGTGGTATTTTTAGATGAGCCGATGTCGGGTTTAGATCCGATGGGACGCTATCAGATGCGGGAGATCATTTTATCGCTGAAAAGTCAAGGAAAAACGATTTTCTTTAATTCTCATATACTTTCAGATGTGGAGAAGATTTGCGATCGCGTGGCAATTTTGGCCAGAGGTGAGTTAATCTGTATTGGGGCGATCGATGAACTATTGGGTAATACTGAAACTTATCGGGTTGAAGGTAGGGGCAGCCATTTGAATATTCTGAAAAAATGGATACCGGATCTGGAAGTTGATAATGATGTGTGGTACGGTCATTTGCAGGGCGATGCGAAGCAGTTTATGTCTAGTCTGAGCGCTACGGGAGGGCAGCTAATAGGGATGAATTTGGCTAAGCCTTCTTTGGAAGAGTTTTTTATGCAGCAACTGGAAGAAAGAGGGATTTATTCGAGTAGTTGAAGTCAATAAGTTGAAACCTAGAAACTCGGCGGTTGAAACCGCGTCTACACAAACAATGTCCGCCTGCGCGGACTAGAAAAACGGGCTCTTCGGCCCGTTTGATTGAGGCAAAACTTCGATCGCAATTGTACCAGTAATGCGATCGGGATTTATTTGACTCATATCAACCTCGCTACTCTCTCAAGAAAAATTGCTAAATTGTATCAGGGTCAATATTTAATTCTCGCAGTTTTGCGGCCAGGCGATCGGCACGTTGTGTCTCTGTTTGAGCTACCTCTTCCGGGCTGGGAATCAGTTCTCCTGCTGTTGTGAACAAACGCAATTTTTGGTCATGTATTCCCAGATATAAATCTAGTTGTTGACTGAACAAATGTCCTTGGGAATTCGGTTCCAGCGGTTGGTATTCGCCATCGATTAAATGAAACCCAGCAAATTCTAAAGTATACGGATCGAACCAGAAATAATCATGGGTGCGAAACGTATTTTGATAAAGTAGTTTCTTGAAATTTCTGTCAGTTGCCGCTGTTGTTGGCGACAGAATTTCGACAATTACATTAGGATATTTGCCATCTTCTTCCCAAACAGCCCAACTTTTACGAGCTTTTCGTTCGGTTCCCAAAACTACAAAAAAGTCTGGGCCTCGACACAATTCAGATTTAAGCTGGCGGGGACTGTAGTAGATGGTAAGATTGCCAACAGCATAGAAGTCATTTCTGTCTTGCCACAGCCATTCTAAGCATTGCAGCAATAGGATGATTTGTCGGAGATGAAGTTCGGTTTCCACAGGAGGTTCGTCACTATATAAGTCACCTGGGGGAAAGATAACATTTTCTTGGATGTCTTGGGAAGGGGGTAGTTCTTGAACTGCTGTCATGACTCTTGGGTTGGGGTTAAGAGGCTTTGTATTTATTTTAGCGTTGGAGTGCGATCGCTATTGATAATTTTAACATTATAATGTCAAGCCGACAGTCTTTTTTGTTTGTATCGAAGTCTAGATCCCCCCTAACCCCCCTTAAGAAGGGGGGGACAAGAGTATTTGTCTTTAGTCCCCCTCTTCTTACCTTAATAAGGCGGGGACAAGAGTATTTCTCAAAGTCCCCCTTCTTAAGGGGGATTTAGGGGGATCGAAACTTCGCATAAAAGCGACATTTATTGTGGGTTTCAGTCTTAATTTGTCACCAATGACCTATTCCCAATTCCCAATTATATAAAATCCTCTCTTTTCTTCCTCTTTCCCCCCTTGGGGGGGCAGGGGGGGGGTCGTCCTTCGCGCCTTCGCGGTTAAATCATTCCAATACAACCGGAACTGATATTATTTCCGTGCTTCCGTTAACAATGGTAAAGGTAGATTTCCACATACCAACTCTGCACAATTCCACTGCCGCAAATACTCACAAACTTCAGAAATAATCGCATTTGCCGCATCTAAATTTCCCGCCTGACGCGCGTGATAGTGCGCTCTGATTAAGGGCTGAATATCCTCAATGTCTTGCCATTCCGATTCCGGTTTGAGCGGAATATTGATATAATAATTATAAGCTTGGCTGTGGGCGGTACGGAGATTTTCGGGATTTTGACTTAGCAGATGTTCGCCCTTTTCTCGGACTAGCGGATGCAACTGATAGGATTTGAGATGGCGATCGTAATATAGCAATTGCCGGCGCTTCAGTGCAAGGATAATATTTTCTTTAAGTTCATACTTGCTGACTTCTGACATTTGAGCGCTAATCCCTGCAAAAGATAGGGGATATTCTGAGGTTTGATAGACAGAAATTCGGCTGAGACAAGTTTGTTCGCCATCGCTGAGACGCGCTATCATTTCATCGATCGCACTTTCAATATCTCGAATCAGCAACCAGTCTCTCTGGTGTAAAAACATCCCGACATTTCCTTGAAACTCGGTGTCATCTCGAATCAAGGCTGCTACGAGTTGTAGGGCTTTGGGATGTCCTGAATAGCGATCGCCCATTTCGGCTAATTCCTCTGCATTTGCTGTCAGATTAAAAGATTGCAATAGGGCAACTGCGGCATCTCGATCCAATCCGTTTAGCTGGATTTCGCGGGTGACTGTTGACGGCAATTCGGCCAAGCTTTCGCGACTGGTGAAAATAATTTTGCTTTGATGTTCTGTTTCTAATAGTTGTTTGAATAACCAAGCATATTCTGCACAATCCTCGGCGAAATAACCAGCCGCTTTGGCTTCTCCTGCTTGCAAAAGTGTGTCGGCGCGATCGAATACGAGCAAGCAAGGTTTTTCTCTGAGGATTTTGAGCAGATTTTCAGTTTTTTTGCCACAGTCATTTTGAGGATTGACGGCTGCGGTGATGTCGCCGTTGGAGAGGGTGAATAGGAGGGAGTCAATTGTGCGATCGCAGGGGGGTGCTTTACCTGTTGCGGATTGCAAGAATTGCCAAGCGGCGCTGGTGAAGGGGGTTTTTTCGGTGTGGAGTTGGCGAATTAGTTGGCTGATGAGGGTGGTTTTTCCGATGCCTGGTAATCCGACAATTGAGATGGCGATGGGAACCCCCCCCAGCCCCCCCTTGGTAAGGGGGGGAGCAAGAGTGGGCGATTCGTTGGTAAGGGGGGGAGCAGGAGGAGTGATTAGGGTTTTTAAGGTGTCGATTTCTTTGGTGCGCTGTACCCAATTTCTGACGGGGGGTAAGTTTTCTGGGAGGGGGAATGTGCGATCGTTTTGGTTGTCTAGGGGGATATCTGCGATCGCGGCTAATAGTAATTCTGGTTCCTGAATTTCCCGCGCAACAATATCTTGCCAGTTTTTCACACCTACAGCTTTGCAAATGTGTATAAAAGTCTCTCGTCTAATTGGTTGCTGCGTCCAAAATCGCTTTAAAGTGGCTTTTGAAGTGAGAGCAGCCTGACACCAGAGTTCATCTGCTTTATTCCATCCGAGATTGCGTCTTACCATATCAATGATTTTTAGCCCTTCTTCAGATGCTCTGAGCAAACCTGCCATTGCGACTCCTCTACGGAAACTCTGCGTTAGTAAAGAATGTTACACGATCTGGTGAGCCAAAAAGTGAGCCAAATGAGCCAAATGAGCTAAATGAGCCTTTTTTGCTGAGCCAAATGGTGAGCCGTTTAGCCTATGCGGATTCAGGATTGTGGAGTATTGTGAAGTGATGAGTCTGGCTGTCAGCTACGTTTGACGGTGCATCGGTTGGGCGATCGGGCATACAGCTTATCTGCTGTTGGGACTAATGTAAAGTTTTGTTACAAAAACCGGGCGAACTGCATAAAAAGCAGAGGAAGGCCCAGATAAGTATTTAGGAAAGCTTGCTAGGCGGGCTTTGCTGATTTTGACGCAACTATATTTTTGAGGAGATGGGATTATGACGAATATTAGCTTAGGGCAAACGATTGACGGAAGTTTGAGCAGCACTGATACTAAAAATCCTAAAAAATTAGGTAGCTTCTCCGATGACTATACCTTGACTGGGATTTCCAATTGGCAGCAAGTTCAAGTTAACATGGATTCGACTGCGATTGACAGTTACCTACAACTGGTAAATGCTTCAACAGGTGAAGTGATTACCTATAACGATGGCTTAATTAAGAACGGTAAGAATTCACAGTTAAAATTCACAGTAATTCCGGGTATAAATTACGCAATTCGAGCTACTAGCTTGAATGCGAACGAGACAGGAAACTATAACTTCAAAACTAGCTCCTTGGGGACTGCATCATCTTTAGTTGTTACGAGAAATGGACAAGAAGCCGGAACAGTTGATCCATTAGGAAGATTTGTATCGATAGGAAGTTTTGTTGACGCCGGAAGTAGCTCAATATTTGCTGACATCGCTTTCTCTAATGACAATAAGCTTTTGGGTATTAAGGGGGATTCATTGCCTACCCAGTTGTACAAAATCAATCCTGAAACAGGTTCATCCTCAGTGATTGGCAACTTTCCTTCTGGGGTGGATATGGGCGCTCTGGAATTTTCTCCTAGTAAAACACTTTATGGAGTGAGTATTGGATCTAATAGTTCTAAATTATATACAATCGATACTCAGACTGCGGATGCGTCATCAATCGCCAACTTTCCTTGGGAGCAAGATTCAAGTGGCGACATAGCATTCGATTCCATAAATAACAGATTTTTGTTTGCTAAAGGTGGCTCTTTCTTTGGAGCTAATAGTCGCTTATTTTCTGTTTCTTTAACAGGTCAATGGACTGAAATTGGTAATATTGGCTTTAAAGATGTGGTTGGCTTGTCTTTTGAGGGAAGCACTCTTGTTGGTTTTACAGGAGATAATAAGCGGATTATTATTGATCCAGCAACAGGAAAAGGGACTTTCGATAGAAATATCACAGGTCTTACCAATGGGTATACGATTAGTGGTGCAGGGTCTATTCCATCTGCGACACCAACTCCGACTCCGACACCTCCAACACCAACACCAACTGCGACACCCCTGACTATTGGCTTAGGGGAAACGATTAACGAAAGTTTGAGTAGCACTGATACTAAAAACCCTAAAAAATTGGGTAGCTTCTCCGATGACTATACCTTGACTGGGATTTCCAATTGGCAGCAAGTTCAAGTTAACCTCGACTCGACTGCAATTGACAGTTACCTACAACTGATCAATGCTTCTACAGGTGAAGTGATTGCCTTTAACGATGACTTAATCAATGGTGGTAAGAATTCACAGTTAAGTTTCACAGTAGTTCCGGGTGCGAATTACGCGATTCGAGCTACTAGCTTGAATGCGAACGAGACAGGAAACTATACCTTCAAAACTAGCTCCTTGGGGACTGCATCATCTTTAGTTTCTACAGATAGCGGGCAAGTCGGAAGCGTTGACTCAGCAGGAAAATTTGTAAAGATTGCAACTAGCCCAAGTTTAAATGATATCGCCTTATCTAGTGACAACAAGTTGTTTGGCATCACTGATAGCCAGTTGTACAGCGTCGATCCAGTCTCAGGTTCATCCTCACCGATTGGAAACCTCGGTGCAAGTGTAGACATAGTTGGTTTGGCATTTTCTCCTAGTAATGTACTTTATGCAACTGGCGGTTCCAACTTATATACCATTAATCAAACTACGGGTGCAGCATCCTTGGTTGCTAATCTGGGATCTAACTTTGATGCTAGTGGCGATCTATTATTCGATCCTGTTAGTAATCGCTTTTTAGCTACATCTGGGGTCAACAGTGATAACAGCTTATTCTCCGTATCCTTAACTGGTCAAGCTACCAAGATTGGTAACATCGGCTTCAGTAAAGTGTATGGTTTATCCAGCAAAGATGGGAATCTGTTCGGCTTCACCGGATCTAACCAGCGGATTGTTATCAATCCAGCAACAGGAGTAGGCACTCTTGATAAAGATGTTACGGGTGTTAGCGGTGTAATATTTGGAGCCACATCTATTGTAACCGCGACTCCAACACCGACACCCCCAACTCCGACTCCAACTCCGACACCAACTCCAACTCCGATTCCGACACCTCCGACAGTTGTAACTCCAACACCGACACCTCCGACAGTTGTAACTCCAACACCAACACCTCCGACGGTTGTAACTCCAACTCCGACACCTCCGACGATTGTAACTCCAACACCGACACCCCCAATTTCAATTCCTCCAACTCCTCCTCCAAATCCAACTCTTCCTCCGGTCCCAACTGTACCTCCGAGTCAAATTCCCGCACCCAATGCTAGTGGTGAAGTGGATCTAGATCCGCTAAAACTCAAAGTAATTAACGGTCAATTCACATACAACGATAAAACCAAGCGCTACGAAGCATCCGGTACTATCCAAATCGGGCGCAAAAATGGGACATTCCCATTGATGACTGTCCAGCAAGGAAAAGTGGAGTACGATCAAAATAAAATTACTGTTAATGGGACAGTTTTTTCAAGTATTGGTAAAATAGCAGAACCGCTATTCAAGGGCAAATTCGATCTCGACGTAAAAACTGCGACTGCAACCTCAATCGAGGAAGAAGCTGGCAGTCTGCCAAAGGAATTTAAGCTTAGTGGTCTAGATATCGATTTCAACAGCTTAAGTGTGAATTCTAATGGCCTTGCCCTGGGAAGTGTCTTGAAATTGTCTAAAGATTTAGGAAATCTTGAGGTACAGTTACCACTTTCTGACGGTCTATTGATTAGTGAAAAGGGACCTCAAATCGCTCAAAGTTGGAAATTATCATCCAACAAAACTTTCTTAAAAGACTTTAAACCTTTCAAAGACCCTAAAAAGTTTAACCTGTTTGGTCTGGTTGGAGTTAACGGAATTTCGGACTTATCTCTAGAGTATCTTGCACCTGAAGATAGTGTAAGGTTAAGAGGAAAATTTGCATTAGATACTTCTGGAAAATCTGGCAACAGTCCTCAAAATTTTTCCGATATTTCTAAAACCGATAGTTCGGAAATTGTTTTAGACCTATCAGGAGATAATTTTTTACAGTACAAAAATGGCAAGTGGGATGTCAACGGAGCATTTACTTTCAAAAGGGATTTGAAGTCAGCTACCACTGGCTACTTTAAGGAGATAAAAGTTACTTGGAATAGCATTGCAAGAGAGTTTAGCGCAGGAGGTACATTTAAGTTTCCAGACACTCCGGGGACGAAAGATAGTCCAAAGATAGGTGGTCTAGAGATAGGAGGAGATATTGGTTTTACATACAATCCTTGGGATCTTAAATCACTTGCTGCCAAAGTAGACAACCTCAACAAACCTATTCCTATTACATTGCCTCCTTTATTTTATTTCCAAGGGGGGTCGGTTAAGTTAGACAATATTAATCCTTTGCGACGACTATCGGGAGAACCAAACCTTCCAAATATAAAACTTAGTGGTGAAGACATTAAGGCAACATTGGGGCCTCAGCTATCCGATTCAGTAAAATTCTCATTGCCTGATTGGGCTGGTGGTGAGCAGAAGTTTTCATCTCTCGGTGAATTAAAAGGAGGTATCATAATCGACTTCTTCGATAGCGTTACTTTCAAGGGAGAAGCAAAATTTCTTAAAGATACAATTCTAGGTGGTAATGTTGAGATTACAGGCAATAAAGATAAGTCTATCACCGTCAAAGGTGGAATTTCAGGATTCAATGGCTTAATCTCGTTAGACGGTAGCTTCAAAGTCAGTCCAGAAGGATTCACAATTACTGGTGAACCACAAATCAATTTTCCTAAAGTTCTTCGTTTGCCAGAACTCAAAAATGATGAAGGAGGTGATGTAAAGATTTCAAGCAGTATGGTAATCAATTTCACGAACAATAATAAGTTCTCTGATGACTATGCGCGTGTTACAAACACATTCAAATTACAAAATATTGCACCCTTTTTTCGTGACATATCTTTTACAATAGGAGCTGAAATCTCCTTCGACGGGAAATTCAAGATTTTAACGAAAGAAGTGCCTAAGACAAGCAGTTCCTTAGTTGCCTCTAGCCAAATCGAAAGAGTTGCCTCTGGCAATCAGCTCGAAGCTAGTGAAGATAAAACAGCTTCCGCCATACAAGGATTTACTGTTGCCCCAGGCACGCCGTGGATAATTCTCAATGCTAACTGGGATAATGCCTCTGCTAATACTCCTGTTGAAATCAAAGCACCCAATGGAGCTATTTTCAAAGAGTCGGATTTTGCAGCGAATAAAATTGCAATTGTTGATGCCCTCACCAGTACAACTACTAAAGCAGTTATGATCGCCAATCCACAACCAGGTAATTGGGATATCAACTTAACCAATTCCGCTGCTTTAGGTACTGTAGAGTACAGTGCATTTCAGGATTCTCAGGCTCCTACTGTTCAAGTGATGGCCCCATCTAAAGATGTTAGCGGACAAAACGTCACTATCAACTACAACGCTATTGATGCTGACTCCACTGCCAAAGTTAGCCTGTTCTACGACAATGATAACAAAGGTTTCGATGGCATTCTAATCAAAGATGGCATTGAAGAAAAAGACGGTGCAGGCAACTTTGTCTGGAACACTCAAGGCTTACCCACAGGCGATTACTACGTCTACGCAATGGCGATGGATGAAAACAACGCACCTGTTTTCAGCTATGCACCGCTGCCGATTAAAGTGACAGAATCAGCAGATTTATCAGTCACTAAAACAGCCGATCGCGATACCGCAATACCGGGAAGCAACGTCACCTACACCGTTGCCGTCACCAACAACGGCACTGATAACGCTAAAGGTGCAATCCTCACCGAAACCTTGCCAGAGGGTGCTAAATTTGTTTCGGCTAACATCGCCCCCACCAAGCAGTCAGGAAATGAACTAACTTTTGACCTCGGCGATGTAGCCAAAGGTCAAATTTCAACTGTTAGCATTACCGTTACCGCGCCGACAACTGGAAATATCACCGGTACCTCTAGCATAACGAGTAAAACATACGACCCAGACATCTCCAACGATGTCGATTTCGCCAGCACTACAGTCACAAATGACGGTACTGAATCGGCGACAGATAATGTTGTAGCAACACCAACACCAACACCACCTCGTCCTCCACTGCGTCAAGTTTTAGGAACTCCTGAAAACGACAATCTAGTTGGTATTGATGCAGCAGATAGCATGGCTGGTTTCGCAGGCGATGACACCCTTGCCGGACTTGGCGGAGATGACATCATCTACGGCAATAAAGGCAACGATATCCTCACTGGCAACAGCGGAAATGACAATATTTTTGGCGGCCGAGGCAATGATTTAATCCTAGGAGGTACTGACAACGATCGCCTCAAAGGGAACGAAGGCGATGACACCCTCAGCGGCGATTTAGGTCGAGATATCTTAATCGGCGGCCCCGGCAGCGATACCTTTGTCCTACCCAAAAATGCGGCCGTAACTGGTGATTTCCTGCCAGATGCTATCTTAGACTTCCAATTAGGTGCAGATAAAATTGGACTGACAGAAGGATTAACAGAATCGAACTTACTGCTGAACTTCGATCAGGGAAATACTGTCATCAAGATTGCCGGATCGAATCAAATTTTAGGTCTGGTTGTCGGCGTATCTCCGAGTCAGCTAAGCGGTAGTTTTGTCTCCATCAATCTGCCACTGATTTAGGATAATCGGATTAGTGCGATCGCCCTTTACGACAAAAAGTGCGATCGCCCTTACGACAAAAAGTGCGATCGCCCTTGTGAAAATAAAGCTCACTATCTATAATTGATAGATAACCCCTATCCTTTTCTCAGGAGTATCCTCATCAGTACAAAGCCTAGCAGTTCCCCCGAACCTCAAGAGGAATCGCCAGCACTTTTAGGAGCAGGTGGTCGTTGGCCAGTCATTGATGAAATTGTTGACCCCAGAGTTGTCAGACAGCAAAGTAACCTATCCTGTGGCCCTGCTAGTGCTGAAATACTCCTCAAAGATCGAGGAATTGCTAATATTGAACAAGCCGCTATTGAAAATTTAACAGGAGCACCCACATCCGCTGAAGAAATTGCCAATGCCCTTAACGAACTGACTCCGGCTACTTCTCATCGATGGCAAGCTGGTTTTATTGATACATCAACACCTCTAGCAGCTTTTAACCTGTTATTAAATACTGAACAGTCGTGGATGGCTCAAATGAAAGAATTTGGTAACAGAGTCGGACACATGGTAGTAGTTGACGGTATCGATCGCACAGGACTTGTTCTAATTCGAGACCCCTGGGAAGGGACAAGGTATAAAATGAATATAGATGAATTTTTAAACGTTTGGAATCAAATTGCAGTTTTCTGAGGCATCCCATGAATATCACAGTGCTTTCAATAGAACCAGCGAGCGAATTGGGAACATTCAATACGATCGTATTGCTCGATCGAGAGCAGCATCAGTTTACCATGACCGCAGAAACAGCCGAAGCTTCAGGACAGACTATCCCGTTAATCAAGGGCGATTCGCATTTCTGCAAAACCTTTAGATGGAATCAGGAAGCCAGTGTTAAACTGTACAAGCTAGTGTCTCAATTTAATCGGGGAGACTCTCTAGAATTTCCCATCAATCTTGGCGATTGTGAATTTATAAAAGTAGAACGATTCTCTTTAAAGAAGGAAGTCAAAATAGCCGTAAAATGAAGCGAAAGCTAGTTACTCATCATGTGTGATCGCCCTTTGCCATTTCTCACAAAAACTCAACACGCCCAACCATTTCTTCAGGCACGTACACTTCATAAATCAAAACCAGAGCTTCAATAATTTGTCCGATCGAACGAGTCCCTTGCTTACAATAAGCAATACCTGGATGCTCGCTGCTAAGACTAGCAATCGTTAAAAAATCATCATCATGAGTCATAATTACCCGCTTTTGTTCGCAGATAAATGCTAACTGTGATTCATCACTCTGAGCCAGTAACCCCGCCTCAATAGTTGTTGTAACATCAATGCCGTGCCGACGCAACTCTCGCGCCACAGCCGATTTAACATTCTCATCTAAATGAAAGCGGATGCGTTCACTCACCTCTAATTTCCCTCAGCTTTTCCTGCAAACGAGAAGGTGGACTCTGATGCTTCAACTCTTCGACAAAAGCATCTGATTCAGCAGTGCGGCGGTCAATTTCTTCTCGATTATCGTAATAGTAAGTCATGGCTGCATGAACCGCAGCAGGTGACAAATTATAATCCCTAGCGATTTCTTCTATTGACTCTCCCATCTTCAGATACATCTCTGCAACTTGTGCTACAGAAATTCGATGACCCGCAATGCGTGGTTTACCACCAAGCACTCCCGGTGTAATTTCAATATACTTTGTGATGACTGATTGCTTAGGCATAAAGCGTCAAAGGCTCTTATTTGCTAATGTTTAGAGCTATTTAATCTTAGCACAAACAGACGAAGTGCGATCGCCCCAAGGTTGTCAGCTATAATAGAAGCGTCATTCCCTTTCAACTCATCTCACCATAAAAGTGTATGAAAATAGAAGACTATCCACTGGCTAAACAATTGATTTTCGATGCCGAGGGCAACATTAGTCAAGTTATTCTAGATTATACCGACTATCAGTATTTCCTAGAAGCGATGGAAGATAGAGGACTTCTATTGGCTATGGGCGCAGTAAAAAATGAAACCCCGTTAAGTTTACAGCAAGCACTTGCCGAACTGGAAACAGAATGAAAGTCGAATATCTACCCAGTTTTTTAAAGGATTTAAAAGCTCTTAAAAGTACGCCTGTCTTTGAGCAAATCAAGGATTTTGCTTTTGCATAAATTCCAAATAGTAATGATTTACAGACAATTGTTAACTTAAAAAAATTGAAAGGTGATGATAATGCGTATCGGCTTCGGGTTGGCGACTATCGAATAGGTTTTTATTTTGATGGCGAAACTGTTACTTTTGCCAGGGTGCTTCACCGGAAAGATATTTATCGCTACTTTCCACCATAAAGCTGTTTTCACTCTGACAGAAGGTTTTGGGCAACTTGTCCTTGTCCTTTAAAGTAGTAGATTAATGTGTTTGTATCCAAAATATACATCTAAAAGCTCTCCAGCAAGATGTCTTCCCCCGACTCAGCACGAATCTCTTCCAGAGTAGGAAAGTCTTCTGCCCACGTTCCAGCTAGGGAATAAACCACTTCCTGCCAAGGAGTTAAAGCATCTACTGTGTCGGTGGATTGATTCCCATTCAGGTACTTGGCACGAATAAACTGTGCGAAAGTGAGAATTTCGCTAGCTTGGTTTTGGGGAAGAGTTTTGACGATCGCATAAATCTGTTCAATAACAGTCATAATCTGATTATAGATAAAGAGCAGTTTAGCTTTATTTTAGCAATTATAATCAGTTTAGTTCCACAGGCGATCGCCCTTTACGACAAAAAGCGCGATCGCCCTTAAAATCAGAATAGACAAACAATATCTAATTTGTTATAATTGACTAAAACTCTATCCTAGAGAGTTTTGCCCAATTTTATAATAGCTGAAAGATATGTTTTGGACTCTGAAAAACTTAATCAGCACAGATACTCAAGGACACCTAAGTTTAAACCTCGAACCCAAGTCAACAGAGTATCGCGTTCTTGTCAACGAAGCCGGACAAATTTTATTAGACCCAATAACCAACATACCCGATCGCGAACAGTGGCTGTGGCAAAACCCCCAAGCATTAGCCTTAGTCAAGTGCGGCCTCGCACAAGCAGCTAAAGGTGAAGTACATGATTTAGGTGACTTTTCTGAGTATGCTGATTTGGAGATTGAAGAGGAATGAATTTTCGGATCGAATTTTCTTCAATTGCAATTACGCCTCATCCTTAAAGTGCGATCGCCCTTTCGACAAAAAGCCTTAGAATAAGTAATAGCTCCTGCACTTTGAGGGTTTATAACAGTGACAACCATCACCATTGAAGTCCCCGACGAGCTCTCAGAGCAACTCGCACTCTTGGGCGAACAACTGCCAGAACTCTTGCGCCTGTGCGTCGAGCAGCCAGTATTGCCGTCCCGCACCTACCGCTATATTTTAAACTTTCTTGCTAGCGCGCCCACAGCAGCAGAAATCGCAGCATTCCGTCCCACTCCTGAGATGCAAGAACGCCTGCGGATATTAGTAGCACGCAGCAAAGCCGGTGAACTCACGAACGCAGAACAACTAGAACTAGATGAATACGAGCGGATTGAACATCTAGTAATCATGCTCAAAATGGGCAACCTACCTTATATCACCCGCCAATCTTGATTTGTGACTTATATTTCTGCCACCCTTCGCCGATATATTGAAGAACGCGCTTCCTACGGCTGCGAGTATTGTCTGCTGGGAATTTCTTTGAGTTTTTTCCCTCACGAAGTTGACCATATAATTGCTGTAAAACACGGAGGTACAACTGATGCGGATAATCTCGCCTTGGCTTGCTGGCGGTGCAACCGATATAAAGGGACAGACCTCGGTTCTTTCGATCCCCAGACTAGCGCTTTTAGTTTCCTGTTCAACCCCCGGACGCAGAACTGGCCCGAACATTTTACCTTAGATAATGGCAGGATTATTGGGTTAACCCCAGAAGGCCGCACAACTGTCAATTTGCTACAGCTTAACAACGATGAGCGACTAGCTGAACGCAGGCGATTCCCTGCGTGATAGCTTCGCTTCACGCTCTCAAATTCAGAATAGTGCGATCGGAATCAGCACAAAGCTTAGCGATTCCCTCGAACCTCAAGAGGAATCGCCAGCAGTTTTCTTACGAATACTTTAACAGTTAGAGGATGGCTCAGCACTCAATCTTTTGCAGAACAACAAGACTTTGGCATTAGAGTTATTATAGCTTTCGGAGGAACAGTTTAATGCTGACTCTAGATATCCAATCAATTCTCAATTCTATTCCCAATGAAATTAGCTGGCAAGACATCGTACAGTTTGAAAAACTAGACGATCGCGTTGCCATTGCTAATGACCTTTGTGCTAACATTATTGGTGTCAATGAAAGTACGATCGAATGGTGTCCTAATGAAAATCCACCCGATCGTTTAGAACAACTGGTTTGGTGGTGGGTTGTGCGTCCAGATTTAGGAGCGGCGATCGCCAAAGAAGCACCTCAAGAACTCAAAAATATTATCAGTCAATACATTCTGCAAAATTGACAAAAACCAGCGCTCGTCTGTGGTTCAAAAAAATGCGATCGCCCTTACGACAAAAAGCGCGTGAAGCGGAGCTATCCCGTAGGGAATCGCCCTTAAAATCAGAATAGACAAACAATATCTAATGTGTTATAATTGAGTAAAACTCAACCTAGAGAGTTTTACCTAACTTGATAATAGCTGAAAGATATGTTTTGGATTCTGAAAAACTTAATCAGCACAGATACTCAAGGACACCTAAGTTTAAACCTCGAACCCAAGTCAACAGAGTATCGCGTTCTTGTTAACGAAGCCGGACAAATTCTATTAGACCCCATAACCAACATACCCGATCGCGAACAGTGGTTGTGGCAAAACCCCCAAGCATTAGCCTCAGTCAAGTGCGGCCTCGCACAAGCAGCTAAAGGTGAAGTACATGATTTGGGTGACTTTTCTGAATATGCCGATTTGGAGATTGAAGAGGAATGAATTTTCGGATCGAATTTTCTTCATCAGCTAGAGATAGCTTAGTTAATCTTCAGGACATCAATACCATAGAGACGTAACGCCCTAGCAATGTCACGATCGATATGCTCATCTAAATGAAACCTAATTTTCCGACTCACCTTTTAATTCCTTGATTTTTGCTTGCAACCTACCAGGATTTTGACGCCTAAATTCATCCACAAAAGCATCATCTTCAGCGATTTGTATGTCAATTTCTTGGCGGTGGTCGTAATAATAAGCCATAGCGTCATAAACTGCTGCTAAAATCAAATCGTACTTAGTGGCAATTTCTAAAAGAGAATAACCAATTTTTAGGTGCATCAGCATCACATCTTCTACGGCGATTCTCGTCCCAACAATCCGGGGTTTCCCGCCGCGTATTCCCGGTGTCATTTCAATATGTTCTACACTTACTGTTGTTGGCATGATATTTTATTAGGTAGGATTCATAAATAATATGCTATTATAGCCAAAACGGAGACTTTCATAAGCTCGAACGCTTTGAAATTTTCCTAAAGTACGCGCCGTAGCTATCCGTCTTCAAGAATCGCACTTTCCCCCATCCGCGTCCATTGTGGCACGGGCGTCCCGCCTGTGTATCATCAGCGGTTCAAAAGCCCGATCGCCCATTCCTACTATTTTCAAAACTCACTGCGCCAAAACTTCCCTAACTTTTTCCCGAAACAAACGCACAGCCGCCCTTTGTCCGATCGCCTTACTTTGCTCTATCAAACCCGGAATTTCTGCGATCGGCAAAAACGGAAAAGCCAAACTGTTCTCCCTCTCTTCGTAATTCCCCTCAACCAATTGATACACTACAAGACATTGGTTGCGATATCTCCAGATTTCAGGCACACCCAGAGAAGCATAAATTGAGAACTTATTCAAAGAAGAACTCGTGTAATCCGATTCTACCACTAAATCCGGCGGCGGATCTGCGGGTAAATTAATTTCATCTTTATCTCTAACTAAAGATTCATTTTGAATGTAAAAACAAGTATCCGGTTCAATAGCACGAGCTAAATCTTCCCGTTCCAGAGTCAACGCACCGAGGCTCATAGCTTCAATTTCTAACTCATCTGCTAAAGCTCCAATAAATAGTTCGAGCA
Organism: Microcoleus sp.; assembly: GCF_041354475.1. Classification (NCBI taxonomy): domain Bacteria; kingdom Bacillati; phylum Cyanobacteriota; class Cyanophyceae; order Oscillatoriales; family Microcoleaceae; genus Microcoleus; species Microcoleus sp. The sequence goes on along the minus strand of NZ_JBGJZU010000022.1, from coordinate 54,773 downwards.
TGACTTTAGGTCTTTCATGTTTAGGTAATGGCATTCTGATTTCTAAAACTCCTTCAGCATAAGCAATTCTCCACGCTCTACCGTCGCCTACATCTGACATTATCGCTTTAAATGTTGACCATTTAATGCCTGTCAAAGTAATTAGTTTTTCCTCGCTACTTTGTTGAGGAGGAGTCAATGTGGTTGTTACCATAGGAGGTATAATTAGTTAAGCTTTGATTGATTTTAACACACCCTTCTCTCATCTGCATCCATTGTGGCACGGGCCAAAAAGCCAGTGCCATAGATCGATTTCAAAAAGGGCGATCGCCCTTTCTCAAAAAAAGTGCGATCGCCCTTTTCAATTCCTAACCAGAAATCACCTGACTCAAAAGATGAGCCTGAGAACCCTCAAGACGAGGCCCATAAACCTGCACCACCAGAGAAGCTAAAAAATTGCCCCAACGAGCCGCTTGTACAGAGTTCAAACCATTAGTAATCCCAAACAAAACACCGCCCGCAAAAGCATCGCCAGCACCCACAGTATCGATCGCCTTTACCGGAAATCCAGCCACATCAACAATCTGTTTATTTTCCACAACAACGCAGCCCTTATCCCCATTTGTGATAAAAGCCAAGTCCGAAATTTCGCTCATTTTCCGAGCACACTCCTCCAAAGATTCCTCCTTAAAAAAGCTGCGAACTTCATCAGCATTGCAAAAGATGACATCGCAATATTCCGAAACCACCTTGTGAAAATCATCCGCAAATCGATCGACCAAAAAGCCATCGGAAAAAGTAAAAGCCACCTTCACGCCCAGGCGCTTAGACTGTTCCATCGTTTCAATGCTAGCCTTTCGCGGATCGGGAGCATCCCACAGATAGCCCTCAACATAACTATACTTGCAATGAGATAGGCGATCGACATCAATATCCGTCGCCGCCAGAGTAGTAGAAACCCCCAAATTAGTACACAAAGTGCGTTCCGCATCAGGAGTAGTCAGCACCACACAAGTACCAGTAGGTCCGTTAGACTCAGCAGGATGGACGTTAAAATCAATCCCCGCCTCCAGCAAATCTTGCCGATAAAATTCGCCATTAGTATCCTTAGCAACCTTCCCTGAATAATAGCCTTTACCACCGCTCTGAGCCACACCAATCATCGTATTCGCGGCAGAACCCCCCGATCGCATTTGCAGCGAAGTGTGTTCCAAATCGTGCAAAATCCCCCCCTGGATTTCCGAATCCATCAGCGTCATCCCGCCACGATTCAGTCCGTGTTTCAGGACAAAATCATCTTCCACTAATGCTAAGATGTCTACGAGGGCATTGCCCACGCCGAACACATCCACGGAACCCAAATCTTGATTGTTTTCAGTCATCGCTAAATTTTGGTTGACACTAATTATCAACTTTATAATAAATCGGCTTCAAGTCAACATAGATTTTCTTTAACTTGAATCAAAAACCAAAAATCTTTCTCAGATTCCCCTCTAAAATCCCAAATCAATATGACTTTTCCCCCTTTGATTCAGCAAATGTTGCAGCCAGGATTTTATCCCCACAGAGTCACAGAACCGGTGCAGTTAATTCAGACTCATATTTCCTTTGTGTTCCTGACCGGAGAATATGTTTACAAAATCAAAAAACCAGTCAATTTTGGCTTTTTGGATTATTCAACCTTGGAGAAAAGAAAGCATTTTTGCCATCAAGAATTGCAAATGAATCAGCGAACAGCAGCGGAAATTTACCTGGAAGTTTTGCCCATTGTTCAAATAGGCGATCGCTTTCAATTTGCCAAGGATGCAGGAGCGACAAATTCGGCTGAAATTCCTGTGGAATACGTCTTGAAAATGCGGGAATTTCCCCAAACTTCGCTGTTTCTGAGTTTATTAGAACGGGGAGAGTTGACGGAGGAACTGATGGCAGACTTAGGGCGGGAAGTTGCCAAATTTCACGGCGCTACACTTACCAATAAGTATATCAGCAAATTTGGCGAAGTCAACCAAATTCGCAAGGCAATAGATAATAATTACCTGATTTCGCAAAAATATATCGGTGGGCCGCAGACTCAAGCACAATATCAGGAAACCCAAAATTATACAGACTCATTTTTTGCCGAAAATCAAGAGTTATTTAACCGCCGAATAGCCAGTCATAAAATTCGCGAATGCCACGGAGATTTGCACTTGCGAAACATCGCATTCTGGCAAAATAAAATATTGCTATTTGATTGCATTGAATTTAACGAGCATTTTCGGTTTGTGGATGTGATGTACGATATTGCCTTCACCGTGATGGATTTGGAATCGCGGGGGCGCAGAGAATTAGGCAATGCTTTTCTCAATACTTATATTGAAGAAACAGGGGATTGGGAAGGACTGGAAGTGCTGCCACTATACTTAAGTCGTCAAGCTTATGTGAGAGCCAAAGTAACTTCCTTGATGTTGGATGATGCTAGTATTTCAACTGCTGACAAAACGCAGATTTCACAGACAGCAGCTCATTACTATACATTAGCTTGGGAATATACAAAACCGCGCCAAGGAAAGTTAACTTTGATGTCAGGTTTGTCCGGTGCTGGTAAGAGTACAGTGGGTCGATATTTGGCTCGTCACACCGGTGCCATTCACCTTCGTTCCGATGCAGTTCGCAAACATTTAGGTGGAATTCCTGTACATGAGCGGGGCGGGCAAGATTTGTACTCGGATGAAATGACTGCCAAGACCTATGGTAGATTGTTAGAGTTGGGGGTAATGTTGGCAGACAGAGGTTGGAAAGTGATTTTGGATGCCAAGTTCGATCGCGCTTCCTGGAGAACAGATGCGATCGATCGGGCTCAATCTCACAATTTGCCACTGGAAATCCTTTACTGCACTGCGCCAATAGAAGTATTGCGCGAACGTCTGCAACGGCGCAAGGGCGATATTACTGATGCCACCGTAGAACTATTGAATGCCCAGCGAACAGCCTTTGAACCATTCACAGAATTTGAGCAAAGTTATGTAAAAAATGTAGATACAATGTCAGACTTTGAGCTATAATAGACATCTCCAATAATTATTGTGGAACCAGCAGAATGTCTGTTCAAATATGGCGTTTCTGCGGAAGTCTAAGAGAACCCATTGATTTTAATTTGATGCTAATCTGGTAAATATCTTTCCGTTATATTAGAAAAAGGACTTGCAAGCCCATGCCAAAATTTAGTAGAGATTCCAAGGGGTTTAACCCCGCATTGATTTGGTTTGTGTTATTTACTGTTGGCTTTCGCTTAATAGGCTCTACTTTGGCCATAAGTATTATCTTCGGCCTGGTGGGAGGTGGAGCAGTGGGTTTGGTGGTAGCTTGGTGGCATAATGAACTGCTACTCAACCCCAATAAACGTCCTAAGGACAAACCCTCTGATGCTATCCTGAATAAAGAAGTAGTAGAAACCGGTGGCAAATACGGTAAAGGCCCTAGCCGTCAAGCTTCTACATTGCTGGGCTGGTTGTCAGCACCAGAGGATAAATTTTGATTTTTAACAGCACAAGTTTAGGACTGATGCTAAGTGGCACAGGACTACCGATTTTTAGGGTGTTCTACTAATTTGATGATGAACGAATTATTCATGGTTTGTCGATAGTAGAACACCTTAGTAATGGTGGTGACACTGATAGACATCCCTCAAAAAGCTGGTCTTGAACAGGGTGGATGGCCTGTTCCACAAGCATGATTGGAGAAGTTTAATGTTTGTATTTTTGTCAAAGCTACTACCACTTTTTATCTATCCTTTGGGGTTGAGTTGCTTGTTAATGATGGCGGCTTTAATCATGGTGTTGCAGCGTCGGAAATGGTCGGCTTTGCCAATGGCTGTAGCTGTAATTATTTTACTCTTGGGAAGTAGCGGTTGGGTTTCCAAGTCTCTAGTTAAATCCCTCGAATGGCAAAATTTACCAACAACAGAATTGCCCCAAGCTGATGCTATCATTGTCTTGGGTGGTGGTGTCAAAGCTGCTTTACCGCCACGGCCTTGGGTGGAATTGGGCGAAGCTGGCGATCGCATTATTTACGCTTCCCGACTGTATCGTCAAGGAAAAGCCCCTCTGCTAATTCTCAGTGGCGGTAGAGTAGAGTGGAAAGGTGGCGGAGATCCCGAATCGGCAGATATGGCAGAAATCGCCCAAACCAACGGCGTACCTGCATCAGCAATTCTCCAGGAGCCAGATTCACAAAATACCTATCAAAATGCAGTAAATGTGCGAAAAATTCTGGATGCTAAAAATATCAAAGGGCCGGTTTTGTTAGTCACCTCCGCAATGCACATGACTCGATCGCTCTTAATTTTCCAGCGTCAGGGAATAAAAGTAATAGCCGCGCCCACAGATTTTCAGATCACCCAACAGGATATGGCAGTTGCTCAAAGCAATTGGCAAGCAGTGATACTAAATTGTCTACCGGATACCTATCAGTTACACCAGTCAACCACAGCTTTGAAAGAATATATCGGCTTAATGGTATATCGCCTGCTGGGATGGCTGTAGGGGAATTGGAGATTGGAGATTTGGGATTAAAAATTTAAAAATATGTTAGCTTAAAGTAATTAAAGCTAATATCTGGCATAGTCGCCCCAAACAATTATGTTGCCCCACGAGTTGCAAAGCATTGTCCCAGAACCGACTCCCACGGCCGAAATTTTCCAAAAAAACCAAATTGTCCGCGAGTTTTACGAAGAAGTTAAGTACCGTAAAGAACTGGATCTTCACTGTCAGTGGTACTATGCTACAGCGAAAAAGCATCAACAGGAATTGCAGAAAATGCAAGGAGATTTGAATATTTTTGGGTGGTTCTGTCGTGGTAGGCAAAAAAAGTAATATAGCAATCCTTGCAGGAGTCGTAAATATTTTACCCCACCCCAACCCTCCCCTTAGTAAAGGGAGGGAGTAAGAAATTCACAAATGATTTAGGATTGCTATATAGCAGTCCTTGCAGGAGTCGTAAAGTTTTTTACCCCACCCCAACCCTCCCCTTATTAAGGGGAGGGAGTAAGAAATTCACAAATGATTTAGGATTGCTATATATCAAATCCGTTGACATCGGAATTATTATTTCTCTCTTCTCTTTCTCTGTGTCCTCTGTGTCCTAGTAAGGTTTAATCATTCCGATACAACCGGAATTAATATAACAGTTTAACCATGGGAAATTCATAAAAAAAGCCGAAGCAGTGGGATTTTCCGCTTCGGTTTTCGGGTTTTTGCTCAAGCTAAACTTCAGAAGATATTAATTCAACTTCATCTTCTCTGAGATGAGCTTTGAATTTTTTGTCAAACTGTACTAAAATCGGCCAATTGGCACTGACAGGTCTACCGTGCCATTCTTTAACGATGGCTACTACTTCTCCTTCCATATCCTTGACATCAAATGGTTGATTGCGATTTTGAGGATGGTGGTAGACAACAACAGAGTTTTTAATGCAAACGCGATCGCCAACTTTCATAGGTTATAAAATTTAGTGTTCTTGCTTCACAACTTTGCAAAGCTTACTTAAAACTTGTATGCTTTGCGAACTGTTTATTCATCTTCTCACAGAAGCTGAACTAAAATTTAAAGTTGGGTGGGGGCGGGTTTACGAGATTGTGGGTTTTAGGCAATTATTTCGGTGAACCGGTACATTTGAATTTACCGTTGGGGGCGGGCGGGTTTATTGAGATGGTTGATTCTTCTTATATATTGTTGGTGAAACCCGCCCCTACAGGATGTGGGGGTTAATCGGATAACGATCGCCCTAACTGCTGCAACCAACACTCAACATCAACGGCTAGGGTTTGACCCAACTCCAGCAACTGTCGAATCACAGGCAACTCCCAGCCACTCTCTGAGTCAACGAGATCCAGTTCGGTAAGGTCGATCGCACTTTCAGTCGTCGGAGCTGCTTGTCGTTGCAACCAGCCCAAACACAGAGGCACAATTTGACTGTACATGGAATCAAAATACAGTTCCTGGGATCTATCCAAACACAAACCCAACTCCAGGCGATTCCCAACAGCAATCAAACGCTCAATGGTGCGAATATCAAGTTCTAACTCGGCAGGAGACAGCAGCGTCACATCAGAACCCTCTTGCAGCAGCGCCTTCAGAGACCGGTAAATCAACTTTTCCAAAATGTGCCTGACTTCAGGAACCTTCAGCCGACAGCGGAGGTGGCTAGCTTCTGTCGAAATTGCTTCGATTTCCGCCAGCAGGGAATCCCCGTCAGCAGTTTCCTGTTCCAGGGCCTTGGCCGCCGTCAAACAGCGGTGTCCCAAGGCCACTTCCGCGGCTACCTGCAACTCCATAGGGACGATCAACTCGTCGCGGTGGAAGGCCATCATCACCCCGTAATTTTCCCGGTAAACCTGAGTGTAAAGCTGATCTAATCTGGTCAAATTTTCCTGACTCAGCAGCCGGACAATCCGATGACGTTCCTCAGCGAACAAACTCCGCAGGCTAAAGGATTGATCCCCGAACAGGCGAACCATTTCGAGAATGGCGTGGGCTGCGGAAGCTTCTTGCAAAACCGCAAACAGCCGTTCTTTGAGCATGGTGTAAGACCGGCGACTACCGAAAGGCTGAATGCAGCAGTGGAAGTCCCAGCCGCCAAGGTAGAACGCCGCAAATACAAACACTTCGGTTTCCCGTGTAATTTCTGAGGTTAATTCCAGTTGACCTACGGCCAGAGTCATGGAGCCCATGCGCTGAATTTGGAAATCTAGCTGCTGGGCCAGATAGCAGTAAACTCGTTGTTCGCGGGGATATTTGGCAAACAGGGAACTGATGGCGTAGTGGGCTGCAACTTGCTTGAGACTGACTTGGGCGGTGGTGACAAGTTGGCGATAGACTTCTGCACCTGTTCTGAAGCATTCCACATTACTTGGTACTAGGTTAAGTCGATCGACAAAATCCTTTTCTAGCTGGACACCAGTCACTTCCCCAGCTAATTCCAGCGCACGGGCTGCGTAGCGCAAAATCTGCACCCCTTCGGGGCGAGATATTTCTTCAAAAAACCAGCCACAGCTAGTGAACATTAACAGGGCGTGGCGCTGCATTTCCAGCAGTCGCAGGGCGTCTACTTGTTCGGCGGCCTCTAGGGGGCGAACTTGATGTTTGGAGAAGAATTGGTCAATGTTGGCGGTCGATCGATCGCCTATAACATCAATATATTCATCTCGCGCCGCCCAGGGATCGCTAAACAACTTGCGCCCCGCTTCCTCATAAATTGGTATGAGTCGATCGCGCAGCCAATTTAGAGTATCTCGCAAAGGTCGGCGCCATTTGAGGTGCCATCCGCCACCACCACCGCAGCCACAATCATCTTGCCAGCGATCGACCCCATGAGAACAACTCCAAGCTGTCACTGGTTTGAGTTCCACTTCCCAATCGCTAGGATTTTGGCTTAAATAGTGAGCAAAATTCGTCACAGTCCAGCCGCGGCGGGGAAACTCTTCTGTGAAAGCGTAGGCTAGGCATTTTTCGGTGCTATTTTTGTGGTGTCCGAAGGTTTCGCCGTCGGTGGCGACGGAGATTAATTGGGATTTTCGGTGGTCCCCCCGCACGGCTTGACCCAAGCGCCCAGCCAGGTGGTTGCTGCTGCTGAGAACATCATTAAAGCCCATATCGCGCGAGATTGGGCCATCGTAGAAAAAGATATCGATGTAGGGAGTATTAGTTGTCGGTTCGGAATTGTGCCCGTTGGCGCGACTCAAATTGTGACTGCTAAGGGGGGAGAGTTGGTGGGAAACTGCCAGCCGCAGTTCTGGTTTCAAGTAGCAGCGGTAGGGGCGAGTCGGATCGATTTGACCTCCCCCGACTTCGCGCCATTCGGGATCGCTATTCTCATGGCCTGGAAGTTGGCGGCAGCGTTCGGCTTGGGAGGGGGCGAGGACGATGAAGCGAATGCCCTCAGCTACCAAAACTTCGAGGGTGGCGTAGTCTACCGCAGTTTCGGCCAGCCACATTCCTTCGGGGGCGCGATCGAACCGGGAACGGAAATCTGCGATCCCCCAGCGAATTTGGGTTTGTTTGTCTCGCTCGTTGGCCAGCGGCATGATGATGTGATTGTATACTTGGGCGATCGCGTTACCATGACCATTGAGTCTTTGACAGCTTTTGCGATCGGCTTCCAGAATCCGCTGATATACTTCCTCGTCGTAGCGTTCCAGCCAACTCATCAGGGTCGGTCCGATGTTGAAGCTGAGATATTCGTAGTTATTGACGATCCCCGCGACTTCGCCGCGATCGTTGAGGATGCGCGCAAAGGCGTTGGGGCGGTAGCACTCTTTGTCGATGCGTTCGTTCCAGTCATGGAAGGGATGGGCGCTGGCTTGGCGTTCGATCGCATCTAGGTAAGGGTTTTCCCGTGGTGGCTGGTAGAAGTGACCGTGAACCGTCACGCATACTCCTGTGGCTGTAGCCACCATGTTTTGGGTTCCGGCCGTTGTTTCCCGTGTGTCCGAGAAACTCAGCGCAGCGGATTTAGTCTGAGAAATGGAAACCATTCGATCGAATCCTCAAGTAGTTTAAAGACAACAAAAACCGCAAAATTAATTGCAGAAACTTTTGACAGAGCCCGTTTGAGCGTCAGGTATCTGTCGGGGCTAATTTTTGGTAAACAAATTTTGATACATCTGTAGTAGTGTGGGAAAAGCATTCGTTCCGAGATGCCGATCGTCAATCCCTGAGTTTTTCCGCAAATGCTTTGTTGTTGAGTTAGTTAAAAAATGTACTGTTCCTGCTTTCTGGCACTTTCGACCCATTTCAGGTTAGTGTTCGCAGGGTTGTTGCTTGAGTTTTATTTACATGGCTGGATCGTAAAGTAGAAACACTTAAATTGCAAGTTTTCGCCGCAAAAATTTAATGTTTGGGCTATAGACTTTGGCGGCTGTGGAGATGGGTTTAACGCCCGATCGATTGATATAATCAGGGTTGGGGCCGAGTTTTGCACCATTGTCTATTTCCCAGTTGGGTAATTCCTGTAGGAGTGGTGCCAATTGGGCGATCGGGGGCAGATTTGCTAGACATATACTTTCCAGAAAAGCTGTAACCCATGATATTTGACTGCCCAAGGTGCTCTAAGGTGAGATTCGGGTGAAGGATTTAGAGAACTTAGCTAGAAATATCAGGAACCCGCACCATCATTTCTCAGATGTACCGTCTTTTCAAACTTGATTGGTTCACGTTTTGGAGGTTGTGGAGGTTTTGAAGGTTCTTCTTTTTTTTGAGAAGTATTAGACTCTTGCTTATCGGCTGAATTATTAGACATGGAGGTTTGTTTGAGTAATAACGAATGTAATCCCAATATAACGCTAATTTACCAATACGCGGAGCAGGCATTAAAAGATTTAGATCTGAGTAGCAATAGGCTTAATACAAAACTAGGTGTAGTGCTGGGATTTGATGCAGCTCTAATTCGTTTTTTTTCAGGCTTGCCAGATCGTTCGGTTGAAGTAACTATTGATGCTTTTGATATTTCCTTGGAGTGTAATTTGTGTTTATTATTAAAATCCTTAAGTTACCTTGCTTTAATAATTTCTTTGATTTATTGTTTCTTGGGATTTAAGCCGCAAACAGGAGGTCAAATAATTTTGCCAGAAGAATTGCTCGAAAAATGCCTTGACATATCAGAGGAAGACTATAGACTCTCAATTATAGAAAACAGGAATCAATCAATTAAGGAATTGGCGAAAAATAGAGACAAAACATCAGATTTGTTTAAAGGGGCTATCTGGACACTCATAGGCGCTGCCATTTTGTCAGCTATTGACGTAATTTTATCCTCCTTCTTAGTCAAGTAAACTACAAAATAGGAAGAGGATTAATTAATGGACATCAACCAACAAAAAGAACAATTCAGCAACATCTACCTGCAAGCCGTCACCACGGTTGCAGGCTATTCCCTCTACAAACCATCCGTAGACGATGACAGCGTAGACTGGGGAATAGCTGCTAAAGGCGGGACAGGCCCCATCAGAGCACCCCGCTTAGAATTGCAGTTAAAATCTACATCAAGAGATATCCAAAACGATAACTCCATCCGCTACCCCCTCAAACTCAAAAACTACGATGACTTAAGAATGGATAACTTCGCCATTCCCAGAATTTTAGTTGTCGTTTTAATCCCCGAAAAACTAGAAGACTGGTTAACCCAGTCCGAAACAGAACTCTGCATCAGAAACTGCGGATATTGGAGTTCGCTGCGAGGAAAGCCAAAAACACAAAACACAACTGCTGTCACCGCCACCATCCCCAGAACCAACCAATTTACAGTCGTCGCCCGCCCGTCAATTATGGAGGGAATTAGCCAAGGAGTTCAACCATGAAAGTCACCGTAAAAGATAGCCAAACCCTCGAAACAATAGACTTAAATAAACTGAGAACTTACTTACAAACTCACGGCTGGCATGAAGACCAACCTTTCTTAGACAATGCCACACTTTGGCATAAGCCAACAGCCGACGGAGAAGAATTAGAAATATTGCTACCTAATCGGCAAAATCTCGGAGATTACGCAGCCCGCATCCGCGAGGCAATCCAAACCCTAGAAAATGCCGAGAATCGCCCCCAAGTTGAAATCTTAAGTGAATTACTTAGCAGCATTCCCAACACAATTATCCAGGGAATTGTTATGCAAATACATAGCCAAAATGCCCAAAGATTAAGTGGTGAGATTACTCTCTTAGGTATTGTTGCTGACAAATTGCGTAAAATTGAAACCTCACTGGGAGACAAAGATTATATCCTGGCTATTAAAGCCTATCAAGAACGCTTACCGATTCTCTGTAGCGGTGACTTAATCAAAGACAACAACGCCTTCATTCTTAAAAATCCCCACAACTTAACCATCGATGAATTGTGGTAAAACTAACAGATTTTGTCGAATATCTGTATTAAATGCCTTCCAAACACAGAGCGAGTTCTTAAACTCCCAACCATCTATTTTTCGGTGTGGTACACTTGGGAGCATGGAGGATAAGCCCATTTGGGCGATCGCATCCAATCCACTCGGCATTAAACCTTCACCACGAAACACTCGGTAGCAATCTTTTGCAGCCTCAACCAAGGTAACACTAATCCCTCGTTTCACCAGCAGCAAGGCAAGTGCCGCACCAGTTGGCCCCGCTCCCACAATTACAACTTGCATCACTGGCCTTTCTCATTATTTGTTAATTTCTTCCCACTATACCTTGGTCATCGCAGAAACACAATTTGAACGAGAGGTACTGACATCGATCGGAATCTGCACAATAAACTCTGTCCCCTCACCAGGCGCAGAAATACAACTAATTTGACCTCGATGTTTTTCCACTATAATATTGTGACAAATAGATAACCCTAAACCTATACCACTTCCCACGGGTTTTGTAGTAAAAAACGGGTCAAATATTTTAGAACGCACTTCTTCATTCATCCCATGACCATTATCAGCAATGCTAATCACAATGCCATTAGAAATGGGTGAATTAGATTGCCAACTATCCATTTTTGTACTGATGGTAATTCTGCGCCGTGAGGATTGAGTTTCCACAGCATCAATAGCATTAGCTATCAGGTTCATAAATACCTGATTTAACTGCGACGCATAACAAGTAAACTTTGGCAAGGGACTGTAGTCTTTAATTATCTCAATTTCCTTGCCATTATTTGAACCATTGATTAGGTGTTGCAAAATCAATAAAGTATTATCAATACCTTCATGAATATCCACTAACTTGTACTCTTTTTCATCCAGGCGGGAGAAGTTTCGTAAAGACAACACAATCTTGCTAATCCGAGATGCACCCTCTTTCATCGACTTCAACAATTTTGGATAATCATCGGCGATGAAATCGGGATCGATATGATCCAATATTTGCAGAATGTCGGCCGCTGGTTGGGGATAAGTTTTGCGGTACAATGTAACGATATCAAGCAAATCTCGCGCATAGTCCATCGCTACGGTAATGTTGCCGTAGATGAAGTTAACGGGATTATTGATTTCGTGAGCAACCCCAGCCACTAGCTGACCTAAAGAAGCCATTTTTGCCTTTTGTACCAACTGAGATTGAGTATTTTTGAGTTCCGTTAAAGTGTCTTCAAGTTGCTGTGCGTAGGATTGAATTTCTTCATAAATTTGGGCTTGCTTAATCGCAATTGCTACCGAGTCAGCCACTGCACACAGTAATTCTACTTCAAAAGCTTGCCAGTAGTACGATCGATTTTCTTTCACCACACAGATACTACCCCAAACTTGTGAGTCAACCTTGAGCGGTACGAATAACCATGCGCCAAGAGATAGTTGAGTTAAGCGTTGTTTAATTTCATCAGAACAAGTATTAACATCATCAATTTTCACAATTTCTGATTGCTTAAGCCGCTCGGAAATTTCATTATTTTCCTCGGAAGTTTCTAGCCCTAAACTTGTCTCTAACAGATTAGAATCATAATACTCTGATATGTTGACCCATAGTTTTCTGTCCGGGAAATATTTAACAATAGCAACACGGTCTACGCCTAGGCTAAGGGCAATCTCGCGGACGGCGGTAGCAAAAATAGTATTTAAATTCAGAGAACTGCGGATAGATTGAGTTAAGTGATTCAATAATTGCTCTTTTTGAAATTGCTGTTTCAATCTTTCTTCTGCCATTTTTCGCTGAAGTATTGAACCTAGTTGAGTTGCGAGAGCCTTCATCAATTCCATGATGCGGATTTGACACAAAATGGGTGTTGTATTGAAAAAGCTTAAAATCGCAATTACCCGATCTTCAACTAAAATTGGCACACCAAAACAGGCTTTTAAACCAACTCTATCCGCCATTTTATTGCGGATAAAAACTTCATCGGGTGCTAGGGAAATATCTTCTAGCCACTCTGGTTGTTTGGATGACCAGATTCTCCCTGGTAGTCCTATATTGGCAGCAAATTTTATGGGCAAACTTTGGTTTATATACTCGAATAAATTTGTTTTTTTGGTATAAGAATTTTGACCGCAATTTAAACAACTTCCATCATGACTGGGTATCCAAGCTTCTGCTAAATCCCAATTAATGAAGTCGCAACACAACCGCAGCATGACGGATATTGACTCTTCAAAATCGTTAGTTTCGGCCATGGCAAAGGTAGTGTGAAGCAAAAAATCGGTTTCTTCTTGGGCAATTTTTCTCTCCAGGATTTCTGATTCAAGACTGTGATTTTGTTGTTGAATTTTCTGAAATAACCGACGTTGAATGAGTTGATTTGAGACACGGACCAGAACCTCTTGATCGTGAAAGGGTTTGGTAATATAATCGACTCCGCCGACTTCAAAAGCTTTGACTTTATCAAAAACTTCATTTAAAGCACTAATAAAGATAACGGGAATGTCTTTGGTTTTTGGCGAAGCTTTCAAGGCTTGGCAAACTTGATAGCCGTCCATGGCAGGCATCATGATATCCAGCAAAATCAAATCTGGAGGAATTAAATCGATGGAACGTAGGGCTAGTTGACCATTAGGGGCAGTGCGTGTTTTGTATCCTTGCTCAGATAGTATTTGAGCTAAAAGTTGCAAATTCGTGGAAATATCATCAACAATTAAAATATTTCCTTTAAAAGAATGAGGTGTCTGATGATTCATGCCTAATTATATGTCTGGCTTGATCAGATCTAGTATTTGATTGAACAGAAATTCGTTAGCTAAAGCTGTAAGAGCGTTGGCTAAAGATTCATGACGATCGCGAATTTGCTCAATTTGAGTGAGAATTAACTCTAGATCGCACTCAATTGTAGCTTGTTCTAAGGACATCAGCCAATCCGCAGGCAAACCCGCCAGAGCTTCAGGAGTCAAAGCTTCGGTTTGATTTGATTCCTGTGTATTATGAGGTTCATCGTAAATGTAACGCACTCCTAGATGTTTGTGAAGGGCGTCAAAGATTTCTGATTCTCGAAACGGTTTGCGGATAAAGTCATCGTAATCATCTGAGAGAACCATGGTTCGCCCTTTCTCCGCAGTGCTAGCACTCACCGCCACAATGGCGGTAGCTTGACCTTTAACGTTAGCTTTAATACGTTTTGTCGCCTCATACCCATCCATGATGGGCATCCGCATATCCATGAAGATTAAGTGGGGTTCAAAACTCGACCATACTTCAATGGCTTCTATGCCATTACTAGCTTCTTGAAGTTCAAACTCAAAACGGTTGAGCATTTTGACTAGGAGTTGGCGCAAATCTGCTCGATCGTCCACAATCAGAATACGATAAGTGGGCTGGTTGGGTTCCAGACCAATGACTTGACGAGATAGCTGTTTGGGTTTAACGGTACTAGCATCAACAACGGTTACTGGGATATCGAAGGTGAAAGTAGTACCGCATCCGACTTGACTGCGCACTGCAATTTGACCCCCCATGAGTTTGATAAACTGTTGGCTAATCGCCAATCCTAAACCCGTTCCCTGCTGGTAAGATGCCCCTGTTTGGGTTTGTACAAAGGCTTGAAACAGTTTGTCTAGCTCATCAGGAGCCATACCACAGCCAGTGTCTTCTATTTCAAAATGTAATTGGTGATTGGGCAACCCCCCCCTGGCCCCCCCCAAGGGGGGATGGGGAATGGGTGATGGAGAATTGGGTGATGGGGAATTGGGCAACCCCCCCCTGGCCCCCCCACCCCCCCCTGCCCCCCCCAAGGGGGGAATGGATGATGGGGGAATGGGTGATGGGGGAATGGGTGATGGGGGAATGGGTGATGGGGAATTGGGTGATGGGGAATTGGGCAACCCGCTACCTCCCTCTCGCTCCCCCTTGGGGGGGAATGGGGGAAGGAATTGCTGATTTTCATTGCTGAAAACTGAACTTATTCTGAGGGAAATTCCTCCTTCTTTTGTAAACTTCATGGCGTTAGAAAGCAGATTAATTAAAACTTGGCGCAACTTGACTTCATCAGCTCTTAGGTATGGGGGGACATTGCTAGAACAGTCAAAGATTAACTGCAATTGTTTTTCCTGAGCCTGGAGTTGGAACATCTCTTCAACTTCGTTCAACAAGCTCTTTAATTCAAACTCTATGGGATTCAGGGTAATGCGCCCTACTTCTATTTTTGCTAAATCTAATACTTGATTAATCAGAGTCAGCAGGTGTTCTCCGCTGCGGTTGATGATGCGGAGATTTTCTTGATCTTGGAGATTGAGATTGGTAGAGTGTTGCATCAATTGGGAGAAGCCAAGAATGGCGTTGAGCGGTGTACGCAATTCGTGACTCATATTTGCCAAAAAAGTGCTTTTTGCCCGGTTAGCGGCTTCTGCTGCGACGGCGGCTTCTTGGAGTTGTATTGCCTGTTTTTGAGTAGCTTCGAGTAATTGAGCTTGTTGCAGAGCAACTCCAAGTTGAGTGCTAATTTGCAGTGCAATATGGATTTCTGCTTTGCGCCAAGTGCGGGGCATGGAATTTTGATAACTGGCGAGTAAACCCCAAATTTGACTGCCACAAAAGATGGGAACAATTAAATAGGCTCTGGCTTGAAACCGCTCTAAAAGTTCGAGGTAACAAGGAGTAAACCCAGCTTGGTAAATATCTTCTGTTGTGCGGTAAAGAAGGCCTTGACTGTACAAACTGTCTTTATTTTGTTGTATGTAGGTATCGAGGACTTTTTCGCCATAGGGTTGGAGAGTTTTTGCTTGACAACTAGGGTCGGTGATGATATTTCCCGAAAAATTAGCAGTTTCCGATCGCTCAAGCAGAGGTATCCACTCCTTCCCCACAGACTCGGCAACAAATTCCCCACTCCAATCAGGATTAAAGCGATAGATAGCAACACGATCGCATTTGAGGATTTCTCGCAGTTCAGAGGTGGTGGTATTAAAGATCGTGTCAATATCTAAGGAATGGCGCATTCGTTCGATGGAGCGAGCGAGGGCTTGTTCCCGTTCTATGCTATCTTGTAAGGCTTCTTCTGCCTGTTTGCGATCGCTAATATCCAAGACAGTACCAAACAAACGGACTAACTGCCCTTTTTCATCAAAAACAGGTTCGCCTCTGACTTCAATATAAGAGATTGACCCATCTTTTTGAAGCAGCCGCAAATCTGTTTCAAAGGCTAGTCCAGTGAGAGCTTTTTTATTAACCAGTTTGAGATAGCGATGGCGATCTTGAGGATGAATAACTTTCACTAATTCATCCAATTCTAGTGGGGGTTGACTGGGGTCAATTCTGTGAATGCGATAAAGTTCTTCACTCCAAATAGTTGTTTTTGTGGCGAAATCGTATTCCCAAGTGCCAATATGAGCAATCTTTTGAGCTTCCAGCAGGTTAGCTTCGACTCGTTTGCGATCGCTAATGTCACGAGCCACCCACACCACAGAACGATTTGGGAGTGGCGAAATACTAGCTGAAAACCAAACTTCTTGCTGATTAAGGCGTAGACTATAATCAAAATTAACAGTTTTTTGGGTAGCCAACGCCTCTAGAACTTTAGCAAACCAAACATCTTCGTTTTCTTCTTGAAAAAAATTGAGCACTATTAAATAAAACTCATTCATATCGCAGGCGTAAAAGCTAGTCGCCTTCGTCGGTATAATTTGTAAATTTTTTTGTTCATCCAGAATCAGTACAATATCGGCAATGGAGTCGAAGATTGTATTAATTTGCTGAGTAGAACTATCCAGTTTACCTTCTAGTAATTGACGGTCTCTCATTTCAGTTTGTAATTGTTCGTGAGTACGAGCTAATGCTGTGCTACGTTCAATGACTTCGGCTTCTAGAGTCCGATTGTAGTCACTCAATATTTTTTCACTTTGTTTGCGTTCACTAATATCAGTAAAAGCGACGATCGCATAGCTGATATGTCCTGGTTCATCAAAAATTGGTCGAGCACGTACCTCAAAGGAAGTAATATTTCCATCTCGATGAATTTCTATATCATCAAGACATACTGTTTCGCCCTTTAGCGCTCGTATAACTGGTAGTTGTTCCTGGGGATATAGCTGGTTTTGACGATATATTTGATAAGCTTGGGCAAGATTTTCGGTAGTGCTATCGGGGATAGTTACGATACCGAGGGCATCCTTGGCTATTTGATTGAGATATATACATTTGCCCGTGGCATCATGGATAGCTACCCCCACAGGCATACCTTCAATAAATTGTTTGAGTTGGCTCTCACTCAGCCCTAAAGCTTGATTTACAGAGTCGAGCTCTGCAAAAGAATTTTGCATTTTGGATGTCATTATATTGAAGGAATTTGCTAGTTCTGTCACGCCATCGTTAGCATCCATTGGTCAAATTTTCTCCGCTTGCATTTTGGTAATATGTTGAGAATAATTATATATGCAAAATCTAGATGGATTTTGTCATCCATCTAGAGCAGTTACACGGAGAAAATTCAGTTATATCGTTTCCGGCTGCATCGGAATGATTTAACCGCAGAGAACACTCTTGACACAGAGGGAGAGAATAGAGATCTGAATCATT
This sequence comes from Microcoleus sp., assembly GCF_041354475.1. Classification (NCBI taxonomy): domain Bacteria; kingdom Bacillati; phylum Cyanobacteriota; class Cyanophyceae; order Oscillatoriales; family Microcoleaceae; genus Microcoleus; species Microcoleus sp. The sequence continues at coordinate 37,365 of NZ_JBGJZU010000022.1, read as the reverse complement.
CAGATGCTACCGGATTTGATATTAAAGGCAGACCCTGGTAACAACTAAGCTAGTGAAAATCGTTTTCGTTCAAACCTGCTAATTTGGCTAAAACTGCTACGAATTGAGCTGGTTCGATGGGTTTGGTTAAGTGTTCGTCATAGCCGGCGGCGATCGCCTTGGCGCGGTCTTCTTCCCTAGCATAGGCTGTCAGGGCGATAGCTGGCAAGCGCTTGGTGAGAGCAGATGGGGACGATCGAATTTTGCGGATCAGAGAGTAACCATCCTCGATCGGCATACCGATGTCACTCACCAAAATATCCGGCTGGAACTTGCCTAAAATCTCGATCGCCTCCGCCGCGGAACCAGCAGCGATCGCCACGGAACCCGACTCCGAAAGCATCACAGTCAAAAGTTCGCGATTGTCAGGTTCATCATCAACCACCAAAACCTTCAAACCCGCCAGAATTCCAGGAGGCAAAAACCCGGAATTCCTGTCCCCTCTCAACTGTGACTTCTGACTTTTCGGCTGTTTTAGTGGCAGTTTCACCGTAAATGTAGCACCTAGATCTAGACCGGGACTTTCTGCTGTGACACTCCCGCCGTGGAGTTCCACCAAGTGGCGGACAATGGCCAATCCCAGTCCCAAACCATTATTAGCCCTAGTAATTGAGCCGTCAGCTTGGCGGAAGCGATCGAACACATAGGGCAGAAACTCAGCAGAAATGCCCTTTCCGGTGTCGCTGACTTGAATTTGCAGGTAATTAGTCAGGGGTAGCGGCGAATTCGTGGCAACTTCGCCGTACTCTGTCAAATTCGGAATCCAACCTCCCAACTCCCTGGACAAACGCAATACCACTGTGCCCCCCGACGGTGTAAAGTTCACGGCATTGGTCAGCAAATTCGATATTATTTGCTGCAACCTGTGAGGATCTCCCCAGATCAATCCCAGTGCGGGGTCAAGTTGTGAGTTGAGGGTGACAGACTTGGCCTGGGCGTCAAAACTGACTAAATTCATCGCCACGTCGATCGTCTTGACTATATCCAACCAGCCAGTTTTCAGAGACAACTTACCTTGAATGATCCGGGAAACGTCGAGCAAATCTTCCACCAAATGGGTCTGTACCCTTCCCTGACGCTCGATCGCTTCCAGGGCACGGCTTAAGGTGGCTGCATTATAGGGGCGACTGCGAAGCACCTGAGCCCAGCCCAAAATCGCATTTAAAGGAGTCCTCAGTTCGTGGGAAAGAGTCGCTAAAAACTCGTCTTTGAGGCGGTTGATGGCTTCGGCTTCGGCCCGGGCGGCCCGTTCGCGTTGCAGTAATTCGGTGCGTTCTGCCTCGGCTTGTTTGCGATCGCTGATATCAGCGACGATCGACATACAATTAATATTGCCCTTGCCATCATGTATGGGAGTTGCCCACAAACCAATATCGATCAGTGTACCGTCTTTCCTTTGGCGCTTAGTTTCCACTCCGGCGATCGCATTTCCTTCCCGAATACCTTTCAACTTAGCGGTAAATTCGTCCCGTTTATTGGCAGGAACATTGGGCAAAAAGTGACCAAGTGCCTCTGATTCCTTCCAACCAAAAATTCTTTCTGCCGCTGGATTCCACAGTGTTACCACACCATCTTCGGAGTTGAAAACGGTAATTGCCAGAGGACAGGCTTGAACCAAGGCTTCTAAAGTTTGATTGATTGCCGATCGCGCTGCTTCTGCTTGTTTGCGATCGCTAATGTCGAGAACAAAGAACGAACCTTTGTCTTGGCATCCTTGGAAATGTGCCGCGCCGATCAAAACTGGCAAGCGCGTGCCATCTTTGCGGATGTAGAATTTTTCAAAAGGTGTGCAACTCCCGAATGCTGAGATTTGCTCCAAGGCTATGCGATCGAGATCGGCCTGTTCCGGTGGCGTAATTTGCGACCAATACAGGTTTCCCAAAACCAAGTCTTCCCTGCTATATCCCAGCATATTTAGCAAGGCATCATTAGCTTCAGTAATTGCGCCTTCTCTATCCCAAAAACCGATACCGATCATGTTTGATTCTACGACACTGCGGAACCGTATTTCGCTTTCTCGCAAAGCTATTTCTGTCTGTTTAGCTACCGTAATATCTGTCAGAATTAGGCCAGCTCCTATGGTTTCTCCATTTTCATTTTTCACTGGATAGTAATTACCTACCCAATGGCCAAAAACACCCATTTCTCCCTTAGATTCACCGCTAATTTCGACGTTCAAAATTGGCTCACCAGTATCTATAACCTGCTGAATTATCCAGGCATATTGGGCTGCGGATTCTGGCAACAGTTGGCGGAAGTCTTGACCCAAATGTTGTTCGGCTGACAAACCGTTGAGTTCTGCTAAGACTTGATTGATGCGGATGTAGCGCATTTCGCGATCCAAAAAACAAATCCCCAAAGGAGATGCTTCCAATAGCGAGTCAATTAAGGCAAAGGATTCGGATGTTTGAGCCAGTGCTTGCTGGGCTTCTGCATAAAGTCTGGCATTATCAAGACCTAGGGCGACGTGGTAAGCTAGGTCTTCTAGCATGGCTAAATCTGCCGAATTGTAGTGGCGATCGGACTCAGATGTAAAGCAAGTAATAGCACCGATGACTCGTCCCCGCGCCGTCATCGGTACGCAAGCTTGGGAGCCGATATTGAGCGAGCGTAATACTTCTAGTTCTGCTTCATTTCCAGATACTGTTGCTAAGATTTCTGGATTTAACTCACTAATTAATTCAGATGTTCCCGTGCGAATTACTAAGGGATAACCATGTAAAACATGATTATCAATATTTCCCACCGTCAACAAATTCCTCCGATCTAGCCTGGATGCTTCTGCGTGAGCAACAGCGACTAGGCGAACTTGGTCATCGGTTTCCCTCAGATGAATCCAGCAACCCTGTGCTACCATTTCCACGGCTAATTCGGCGATATTTTGCAACACAGTTTCGCCATCAAAGCTCGCTGCGAGCATTTTGCTGACTTCTGCTAAAAAGCGCGATCGTTGTTGTTCTATTTCCGCTTTTTCCCTAGCCCCTTGTTCTATAGTCAGTTGCGCTTTTTGAACTTCTGCAACTTTCAATTCGGTGATATCTCGCGCTACAATTAAGGCATATTGAATTACACCTGCTTTGTCAAATTCAGGAACTACGCGAGATTGATAAGTTCTGATGCCCTTGGCTGAAGGTGCTTGAAATTCAATGATTGCTTCTTTACCAGATGCAAAAACTTTGTGAACAGTTGTTTCCCAGAGTTGGCACACTTCTGGATCTATGCCGATTTCGGCACTGGTTTTACCAATAAAAAATGAAACCGGTTGTCCTTGGCTGTTGGCTACTGCTTGATTGACATAGACATAACGCAGTTGTTTGTCAGTACGGATAATGATATCTGGCGTATTTTCTAACAGTGTTCTCAGTTGCTGTTCGCTGCTGGATAAAGCTGCTTGTGTTTGTTGACGTTCTGTGACATCTCGAACAGTCCCAACGTGTCCCATCAATTCCCCAGAGTCAGAAAACATGGGGGAGCAACTAACATTAATCCAAGGGCAAATTTCCTCGGATATTTGCAGGCGATATTCCATCGCATATTCTCCACCTTCGCGGGTATAATTATGCCACTGAGTCAACACTAGCTCCCTGTCTTCTGGGTGAATGTAATTTTGCCAGCTATCGCCTAAAATTTCTTCAAAAGTCATGTCATAAATAGCCTGACATCGGGGGTTTACATAGGTAGTGCGACCCTGAATATCCGCCATAAAAATCCCCATCGGCGAACAGGAACTTAAAGAGCGAAATCGTTCTTCTTGAGCTTGCAGCGCTTCCTTCGCTACTGTCAATTCTGCCGTTCGCTGTTTGACTCTAGTTTCTAGCTCACTGTAGGATAAAGCTAAGGCCATTTCTGCCATGCGACAGTCAGTAATATCGACACCAGTTGCGATGACATATTCTACCAAGCCGTTGCCATCAACAATGACTGTATTTGACCAATTAATTAAGCGCCTCTCACCAGTTTTTGTGAGCCAATAATTAGTATATTTACTAACCAAATCTTCGGTCTTTAGTTGATTAAAAATATTTTTAACTTGCTCTAATTCTTCGGAAACCAAGAATAAATCCCAAACAAATTTATTTTTGACCTCAGCAAAGGAGTAGCCTGTGGTTTTTTCGCAAACTTCGTTAAAACGGACGATCCGTCCTTCCTTGTCAAGAACTACAATCAAACAGGCGGCTATGTTAATGACTTTGGCAATAATATCTCGTTCTGTTTGTAGTTCTTTTTCTGTGGACTTGAGACCAGCATACCAAGTCGCGACCATTGCAGTGACCAAAAATAAGATCGCAGAAGTTGCCTTAAATGCAAACAGTAACAAAATAGTCAGCAGTAACGCCGTGCTGGTGGCAAATCCAGCAATTTTGTAAGGTTTAATGGGTAAAGGTAGTACCTGAAGCGGACTCATTTTGGTTGACCTATAGCGAGGGCGCTAAATTATTGACTACTTAAAAAGATATTAATAATTGTTTTTTTTATCTAGCAAATCATAATTTTGGGCGACTTGCCATCATCCCTGAGACAGATTTGAAGAAGTCGGTTGTTTGTTGCTACATCCCCGTCGGGGTCTCTCCCCATCTGCCCATCTGCCCATCTACCCATCGGCGCCTCTCTTTGTTATGATGAACAGACAAATAAGCTGATTTTTGGGGACTAACTGAGCGTGAATCACAAGCTGGCAAAAACGATCGGGTTATTTTTGGCAGCAGCAATCATGTTCGGATTCATGGGTTATACACTTCAAAATCCAAATTCTGCGAGTAACTCAGGGATCTCGATCGGCTTTCCCAATTTTACCATCGCCAACCCCAGTGCGATCGACAATACAGGCGATCGGATTTATCTCAACGGCACCTGGCAATTTGTCCCCGCCCTTGGCAATTCCCAAAATCCCCCCTCATCCCCAAGCTGGGGCTCCATCCAGGTACCCGGAGACTGGATGGAAGAAAACAGCGAAGTCATACCAGGAATCATCTCTCGTGGCACTGGCAAAGAGTGGGAAAACTTCAAAAACAAACAACTATCAAAAGCCTGGTATCAGCGGACAATAGACATTCCCAGTGACTGGACAAACCGCCGAATTTTTATCGATTTAGCCAGAGTCAGCACCGATGCAGTCATCTTTATCAACGGTATTAACTGCGGTCAAATTGATTGGCCCTACGGCACTATTGAAATTACTAAAGTAGCCAAACCAGGTCAAAATACGATATCGATTTTAGTCGCTGCTATCTCCGAAGAAAAAGAGAAAGTAGTGATTATGGGACCGAGTGAAATCTACACCAAAGAATCCAACCTCTTCTCGCGAGGAATCATCGGTGAAGTCAGAATTTTTAGCAGACCCCCAGGTCCGTTAATTAGCGATGTCTTTGTTCAAACTTCCACCCGAAACCACCAAATTAAATTAGATATAGAACTCAAAGATATTAAACAAAACGGTCAAATTCAGTTAGTAGCTCAAATGTTCGATGAAAAGGGCCAAGTCGAACAAAAATTTACCGGAACAGCCCAAGTTAAAGCTAAACCAACTCAAACCGTAAACATCCAGTGGGACTGGAAAAACCCTCGGATTTGGGACCTTGGTCAACCAAACCTTTATAACCTGCAATTAGAAGTAACAGGAACTGGCATTAATACGCAGTACAACCAACCTTTTGGCTTCCGAGAATTTTGGATAGAAGGGCGTAAATTTTTCTTAAATGGAACAGAATTACGGCTGCGACCAACCTTACATTCCGATACATGGGAAGGTGGCAGTGTCATCGGAGCCCAAAAATTAATTGAGGGCTACCTTAAAGCCGGTTTTAATATCATAGAAATGTGGCCTTGGGATCATGACGAACGGGGACGGTGGCATTTCCGAGAACTGTTTTCGGAAATAGCAGACATCAAAGGTTTTCCCATTATGGCTCCCGCTTTAGATATTACTTCCATAGGTTGGAACGGCCAGTGGAAAAACCACCAAACAAGAGAACGCTGGGAAGGACGAATGGCGACGGAAATGAGACGATATCGCAATCATCCCTCAGTCTTAATGTGGGCAACCAGTCCTAATTTTTTTGGCAACAATGACGACCAAAATCCTCGTCGCATAGGTAATAAAAAAGTAACAGGAACCCTGGGAACCATTGATGACAAACGTTTGCGGGAGAACACACCTTTGGCAAAGGATCTGTATTCTGCTATCAAAAAAGTAGATCCAACTAGACCTGTGATGTTACATCAAGGTGCAAACTTTGGCGATGTTTATGCGCTTAATTCTTATTTAAATATGATTCCATTGCAAGAAAGAGAAGAGTGGATTTCTGAGTGGAGCAAAACTGGAGAAATGCCCTACATGGTGGTGGAATTTGGGACTCCACTACAAGCAACCATGATGCGAAATCGCGATGGTTTCGATAGCGTTATTGTCAGCGAACCTTGGATGACAGAGTTTGCAGCGATTTATTTTGGTAAACAGGCTTATGAGTTAGAAAGTCAGAGTTATAAAAATAAAATTAGAGAAAAATTTATTAAGGCCCAGGAGTATCAAAACTGGTATCTGAATCCAGAGTTAGATTTTGCACCGGCTTTTCAAAAGTTGCAGCAGTTATTTAGTACAAATACTTGGCGCAGTTGGCGGACTTTTGGGATGTCTGGGGGGATGATTCCTTGGAGTGATGGCCATGGTTGGCAAGTTTCGGATGTTGGTAAAACTAAGGTAGATGTTGGAGAATTTCAACCGGGACAGCGGGGGGTCTATTTGAAGCAGATGTCGAAGAGTCTGCTGTATTATTTGCAGCCAGAATCTTACAATATTTATCCTGGTGGCGAGGCAATTATGAAGAATAATAGTCCCACTTTGGCTTGGATTGCTGGTGCTAGTCCCGCTTTTGTCACCAAAGACCACAGTTTTTTTGCTGGGGGAAAACTGGCTAAGCAAATAGTATTAATTAACGATACTAGGAGTCAACAAAATTTTAGTTTTAATTGGCAAGTTTTGGTGGATGGGAAAGAGGTGAAAAAAGGCGATAAACAGGGAACTATTGACACCGCAGGTACGCTGTTTTTCCCCATTGATGTGATTTTACCTCAGAAGGTTTCGGGCAAGGTTGATGGCGAAATTCGCCTGAGTACGAGGGTGGGCGATCGCCCCCACGTTGATAATTTTTCGTTCCGGGTATTTGACAATCCAAGCAAAATCAAGGATAAGCTGACAATCTTCGATCCTGTGGGCAAAACATCGGCGATGTTAAAACAATTAGGTTATGAACTTGTGCCTTGGAATGGTAATGTCGGGGTAACCACGGGAGGGGCAACCACGGGGGGATTGCCCCTACTAATTATTGGTAGGGAAGCATTTTCTAGCGGGCAAAATTTGCCTGGAAATTTAGAAAATTTTGTGCGGAATGGTGGTAAGGTAATTGTGTTTTCCCAAAGCAGGGAATGGCTGCGAAATATGGGTTTGCGGATTGCACAACACATCAGCCGTCGAGTTTATCCAATTAATAGCAACCACCAGGCAGTTAGCGGTTTGGACGAGGCTGATTTGCGGGATTGGATAGGACAAAGCACTTTGATTGAAGCTTATCCAGATACTGTTCATACGGTCGGAAAATTGAGCGAGAAAAATTCACATTGGTATGGCTGGCATTGGGGAAATTATGGGGGTGTCAGCAGCGCTTCTATTGAGAAGCCTCACCGCACTTCTTGGCGACCAATTTTGGAGTCGGAGTTTGATTTAGCTTATTCGCCGTTGATGGAATTGGATTATGGAAAAGGGCGATTGATTTTAAATGAGTTGGATTTGGAAGACCATTTTGCTGCGGATGCTGGGGCGGCGCAATTAGTCCAGAAGCTTGTGAGTTATGGGATGAATTCTATTGTTTCTGGGAAGCCGGATAAAGTGGTTTTAATTGGGGGAGATCGGGATAGGAAGAAGTTGGATGATTTGGGGGTAATTTATCAGCGGGCTAATGGGCTTTCTCCAGATGTTGGTTTGGCGATTATCGGGGTCGAGGCCAATGTGAAAGATGCTGATTTGCGGGGTTATTTGAATGCTGGCGGCAAGGTGTTTTTCTTGCCGCGAAAAGTGCCTGTTGCTGGTTTGGGTGTGGGTTTGCAGCCTGTTCAAAATTTCGGTGGTTCGCTGGCGGTTCCGAGTTGGGATGAGGTGAAGGGGGTTAGTGGTTCGGATTTGCGATCGCGCTCTTTTTATGATAGTTGGTTGATTAAGTCTGGGGGAGAAATTGGTGCTGACGGTTTGTTAAGTCGGGTTGCTGTAGGTAAGGGTGTGGCGATTTTTTCTCAGATTGACCCGGATGGTTTGAATGCTGATACTAAGACTTATTTGCGTTTTACTCGCTGGCGACAAACTCGCGCGAATGCTCAGATTTTGGCTAATTTGGGGGCGAGTTTTAAGGAGGATGGGGTGGTGTTTAAGGGTTCGAGTAATCAGTTTTATCACTCGGATTATAGGACTGATTTTGAGAATGGGGATAATCCTTATCGCTATTATCGATGGTAAGATTTTTTAACCGCAGAGGGCGCAGAGGGCGCAGAGGAAGAGAGGAGAGAGATGAATATTTTAGTCCTGGACGCATTTCGACCAAAGAAACCGGGTTTTTTACTAAATCTGTGGTTTGTAACGAAGTATTTTCATAAAAAACCCGGTTTCTGGAGTCCCATGCGTAATATCATGTCCGGTCAATTGACCATGATTCCTGTAGGGGCGGGTTCACCAACAATATTTGCCAAAAACCGACAATCTCAAAAACCCGCCCCCGCCTATGTATTATGCTTAATACTGTTAAATATCAAAGGTCAAAGTGACGCCGGAAGCGGGGGTCTAGTTTGTCGGTTTTCTTTTGGTTGCAGGTGCGGCATAGGGTTTGCAGGTTGCTGATGTCGTTGCTGCCGCCGCGGGCTAGGGGGATGATATGGTCGATCGAGAGTTGGGTTTCTTGTTTGGTTTGGCCGCAGCTTTGGCACTGGTATTTATTGCGGGTGAATACATATTTTCTGACTTCTGGGGGAATGGGGATTCTAGGGGTTTTAGTCATCTTGTTTGGCTAACTCTCTTTCGGCATTTTTTGACGCAAATCATCGAGGGGAGAAACGACTTTAGTATCTGCTGATTTTCCACTTTCGGTAATTTCTGCAACTTCCAGTTGTTCCGGCTCAAACTCTAAAGTAATTCTCACTTTTCCTCTTTGCCAACTCTTAGCACCTGGTTTAAGTATTTTACAATCTATTCCTTCTCTAAACCACATTTCTTTTAATTCTGTCCATCCACCTTGATCTTTTATTAGAGTCAGCATCGCTGCAAGAAACTCACTGATTGTAAAGGTGCGGTTGGTGACTAAAATTTCACCCGAATATAGAGACACAACATCGTCACGTTTCAGTGAATCAAAATTCTCACTCATTTTATTGTCCGGTTTGGGTTATTGTAATTATAGTTGTTTTTGGTTGTATCGGGATGATTTAACCACAGAGGACGCAGAGAACACAGAGAGATCGGAGAGAAATGAATAATTCCGATGCTAAATGTTTTCAACCCGCGCAGGCGGGTTTTGTCTGTGTAGACGCGATTCCCAATCGCCGGAATTTCGATCGCTCAAATTGCAATCATTCGCCATCCACCGAAACACCATCATTTTGTCCAATTACAGGCAACAAATGCTCGTGCAACTTCATCGCCTGCAAACAGCTATTAATCCCCGAAACAGCCCGATCGTACTTTTCCATCTTTTCTTCATTCTCCCCTTGCAGCCGCTGATTCCTAGCAATCTTCTCCTCCGCTTCCTGGGCTAAAGTTTGCTCTACATAATCGCGGGCTTGACTGTATTTCTGCAAAATATCATCCGCTTGCTTTTGGGCCATCGGTAACAAATGATCTTTCAGGGTTTTATTAACTGTTTGGCGGAAGGTTTGGCGGATGGTTTTCGATACTTTTGGCTCGAAATCTAGGCGCAATAATTGCCGAATTGCTGGTTGGGCATCTACCATGTTTTCGCAGTCGTAACCTTGGGATGTTTGCTGCAATGTTTGCCGGAATTGATAAATGGAAAACGTGTCTTCGTCGTAAAAACGGGGACTTTCTCGCACGTAGCGATCGCACTCAACGCCGGCCGCATTCACCAAAGCATCAGAAACCTGCTTTGACAACTCCTCTAACTGCTGTTCAATTCCCCCGTCATTCCCCAACAATCGATAAAGTAATCGATAATATTCAGACTTGCGCACGCTGTCTTTCAAATACTGGAAAAAATTAGCAACCAATGAAGCAGTAGACTCTACTAAAATATCTTCTAACTGATTGGCTAAATAGTAAAGCGCCTCAACTAAAACAGCAATTAAAGGTGCTGTAGCATTGCGGGGATGAGCAATCACAGTGCGCCCGTAAGCCGCCTCAACGGAAAAACTATCTAATAATTCATCTAAGCGCCGAATCATGCGAGATTGCAGTTGCCGAAAATCGTTATCAAAAATATCGCATTTATTCATAATCATTTCATTGATTTCTGTGGCGATATGTTCCCGAAAATCCTGTCCTACTTGCTGCAATTCTTGATTTAACCGCAGAAGTTCCTGTGCTTTCATCGCCTCAATTTCGCGGGGCTGACTGTCCAAATTCCGCTGGATTGTTTGGTAGTGTTTCCGCAGTTGAATGCACAAGTCTTCTAAATCGTCGGCGAGGTTTTTGAACAGTTGCGGGCGTTTTTCTTCGGTGAGGTAGCGGGTAATTCCCCTGCGAAAATCTTCGATGCCGCTATCTTGAATTAATTGCTCGATTAATGGTCTTCCTTGTTCGGCAAGAATCCGCACGTAGTTTTCGTTCGGTGTTTCGTAGCTGTTAACTGAAATCCGAAATTGGCTGGGAGATAACTTGCCAGAATTGGCACAGTAGCGGTTAAATTCGCTGATAAATTGTGGAGTTTCTTCGCTATTCTCGCTACCATTACCCGTATTGTAGGGGCGGGTTTTACCGATCGACTCTGAATCTAAGTTACTATCTACATCAACCCGCCCTCTTTCGGCAAATATTGTATTTAAGCCAAAGCGATCGCGCGTTGTGGTATTTTTAATCAAACTCCCGTAAAATCCCAACAATCCGCTAGTTTTGTAAACTCTGGTAGTATCGCGAAAGTCGGAATTAATCAGATTTTCTAAGCGCTGTCGCAGTTGGGTGTTGTACCAAGTTTCGTCGATGCGGTTGAAAATGTAAAAAAGGCGATCGCGAATTCCCGGATTTCCCTTGGTTTTTTCCATCAACTCGGTTTCTTCCGTCGTCATTTCCCCTGACGAAGCTGCTTTTAAAACGCAGACAACTGCCGAAGTATCCGGGCTTTCAATTTTATTATAAGTCAATTCTGCATCTCGTTGTACAGGCGCATCAATTCCCGGCGTATCGATAATTATATTGCCATCTTGCAGCAGGGGATGATAACAATAATATTCGACGCGCTTGAGCACCGCACTGTTGCTACCGCGGCGAGCATAGCTAGCAGCTTCCTTGAGATTGGAAAAGTTAAACTGTTCCATCGAGTAGGTGGCGTTTTCGAGGGTGTGAATGCGATCGCGATTGGCTTCAAAACCTTCTAACAGCAGCATCAAAGCCTTGGCTTGTTTGGCTAATTCCGATTTGTTTTCGCCGCCTTCTTTTTCAATAATTATTTTACAACCCTGAGACAAAAGTGGCACTACATCTGTTTGATTAATATTAAGTTCAGTAGTTAACCCTAATTTTTCACAAAGAGCATAGGCTTGCTCTCGAATTTCCACTTCGCTCAAAAATGTGAGAACTACTCGCTCTTTGTCTGGCTCAGCAAAGGCGATATAACATTCAGTACCTGTGGCGTGTCCTTCTGCACTGTAGAGCAATTCTCGCTCTAATAAAGCATTAATCAACATGGATTTTCCAGCACTGAAAGCACCCGCAAATACAATTTCAAATTCGGGAGCAATTGCTTTTTTCAAAGAAGCTTGCACTGCTGTAATATCTTGTTGTCGCAAAGAGGATTCTTGACGCAGCAGTTGCAATAAAGACTCTACGTGTTCTTGTAGATTTTGGCATTGAGGCGAATTTTGAGTCATTGTGGCAGAAGGCTCCTGATTATCTCATGATTATCTGAGTGTTAATTATCCGCTAGTTCAGAGCTGATCGCAACAGTAATTTCACTTATATTATCTAGGCTTGGTGAAAGTATCGCCTATTAACGGGTTTAACTTTCATGCTCTTCATGGGAACTAATGTCACTCTTGCTCTGCCTCGCAAGCTATCAGAAAAACTGGAGGCAGAGCCTCGGAATTTTCCTTACTAGGCTCTACCTAATAAGGAGTACCATTTAACTCTTTTATACTATATTATACAGACAAATCTTGACGTGGTTTAAAAGACTCAACCTCTCGCAATTTCTGGTACAATTCTCGTTCTTCCTCGCTAATTTCCTTGGGAATTAATACCAAGATTTCTACCAATTGATCGCCCCGATCGCCATTTCCCGTCGGATAGCCCTTTCCCGCCAGCCGCAAGCGCTTGGACGAAGGAACTCCAGGGGGTAATTTCATTTTCACCCTACCATCTAGCGTGGGTACTTCCACCTCTCCACCCAGCACTGCTTCGCTAGGAGTCAGTGGCAATTCGCAGCAAATATCCGACATTTCTAAGCGAAAGAATGGATGGGGAGAAATCGTAATTTTCAAATACAAATCCCCGCCGCCAATGCCTTGATTTCGCAATCTAATTCGCTGGCCAGATACCATAGCAGCAGGCAGATTTACTTCGATTGTCCGCCCGTCTTCTAAAGGAATTCGCTCTAGGCCTCCAGCATAGGCTTTTTCCAAACTCAAAGTCAGCGTTGCCTCAATATCTCTTCTAATTTCTCGCTCTACTGTTTCTCTAACTTCCCTTCTAATTTCCCGCTCCTCCATATCTCTTCTAGGTTCCCTAGAATTAGCCACATAACTCGTTTTCTTAGAAGCCGTACTCCACGGTTCCGGGGAACTAACTCGCTGTGCATCATTGGCTGTGCCCATCCTCACTTCCCGGCGTCTTCCGAGCACTTGGTCGAAAAATTTATTAAAATCTGAGTAGTCGCTAAAATCGACATTATCGGCAGTTTTTCTGCTGCTAGCTTTACTGTTTCCCCAAGTTGAAAAATTGGGAATTCGCACGCCTTGTTTGCTTTGAAAGCCTTTTTGTTTCCAAAATTTACTAAACTGGTCGTATTGAGCGCGCTTATCGATATCTGAAAGAATATCATAGGCTTCATTAATATCCTTAAACCTATCTTCAGCAGATTTGTCCCCTGGATTGACGTCAGGGTGCAACTGTCTCGCCAGCCGTCGATAGGCTTTTTTGATTTCATCGGCGGAAGCATCTCTGGGTACTCCCAGAATTTGATAGTAATTGCGAAAGTTCTGCATAGTTTGAGAAGGAAGAAGGAAGAAGGAAGAAGGAAGAAGGAAGAAGAAGGAAGAAGGAGTTTTATTATTGTAGTTTGTTGATTGTACTGACAATTAATCGTGTTAGCTCATCTACTTCTTTAATAACGGGTGAAATTTTATCTGGTGCTGCTAACCCGACTCTTTCAGAAATGACTAGATGAGTATCCAGTTCTCTGAGCGAACCGAGAGCTATTCGCAAATATCGAATATACTCTTGTCTGGTAACACGTCCATATCCCTCAGCAATGGTAGCTGGTACTGATACAGATGCACGACGGATTTGACTGGTAATACCATAAAGTTCAGATGAATGAAATGATTTCGTTAATTCGTAGCAAAGTTGACAAAGATAAATACCCGCTGCCAGATGTATTGTTCTCTATGGGTCATACAACATGATTTTCTCCTTGCTTACTATAGTAATCTCTATCTATTTCAAAGAAGTCTAGTGTAGTGGAGGAGGGAGGAGAGAGGAGAGAAAAAAGAAATCTAGAAGAAGTTAGAAAAAAGCCATCAGATATTGTTTGCGGAAAATCTGCTTCTTCCTTCTTCCTTCTTCCTTCTTCCCTCCCCCCTTGGGGGGGGCAGGGGGGGGGTGACTTCTTCCTTCTTCCTTCAATTACAGCCAATCGTCGTCATCATCCCAATCGTCACTTTGATTTTGATAAGGGCGAGTTGGGCGATTAGCATTACTTCTACGATCGCCCATTCGATCGCGGTCGTAGGGTTGGTCGTAGGGTCGGTCGTAGGGTCGGTCGTAGGGTCGGTCGTAGGGTCGGTCGGGAATTGGATCGACAGTCGATCGCCGATAGGGCTTAGCATTCTGATAATAGCTGTTGTCATCGCTGCGTCGCTTGCTACCCTCGCCGGAAAAAGTACGCTTCACCGACTCAAAGAAATCATCATCGTCATCATCATCAGCAAAAGCTGAAACTTCTCGGCTCAAATCATAAAGAGCATCCTGCAAATCAGAACCAACTTGGTCAACTCCGCGCTCATCATTGCGTTCCAAACTGTCTCGCAATTCTCGAATTAAAGTTTCTATGCGTTGGCGGCTTCTTTGAGCAAACTGCATTCCGCGATCGAGCGCAACTTCCCGCAACTGCCGCTCGGCCTGATAAGCTAAAGCCTCAGCGCGATTGCGTTTTTCCACCCTTTCCCGCTGCAACTTATCAGCTTGAGCAAACTGTTCAGCATCGCGAATCATTTGATTCACTTCCTGCTGAGAAAGCGTCGAAGCACCTTGCACAGTAATACTTTGTTCCCGGCCAGTAGTTTTGTCCAAAGCTGTCACCAACAGCATCCCGTTAGCATCAATATCAAAAGCTACTTGTATCTGCGGAATCCCTCGCGGTGCCGGTGGAACTCCCGTTAGTTTAAACCGTCCCAAAGACTTATTATCCTGGCCTAATTCCCGTTCGCCTTGGATGATGTGAATTTCCACGACAGTTTGGTTGTTTTCAGCAGTGGAAAAAATATCCGATCGCCTGACTGGAATAGTAGTATTGCGAGGAATCAATTTTTTCATCACACCGCCGATGGTTTCCAAACCCAGGGACAGGGGAGTGACATCCAACAGCAGCACATCCCGGACATCGCCGCCCAAAATTCCAGCCTGAATTGCCGCACCCACGGCCACAACTTCATCGGGATTGACATTTTGATTTGGTTCTTTATCAATCAAACTGCGAACAACTTGCTGAACCAAAGGAATGCGAGTCGAACCACCAACTAACACAACTTCATCAATGCGAGAAGGACTCAAATTGGCATCAGCCAAAGCTTGTTTTACCGGACGGCGCAGCCGCTGCACCAAATCGCTACACAGCCCCTCAAATTGACCGCGAGTCAGCCTCGTTTCCAGATGCAAAGGGCCATCTTCATTGGCATCAATAAACGGCAAATTAATCTCCGTGACTCCAACTCCAGACAGCTCTATTTTCGCTTTTTCTGCTGCTTCGATGAGGCGCTGCAAAGCTTGGCGATTTTTCCGCAGATCGATGCCTTCTTTTTCTAAGAATTGTTCTGCCAACCAATCGACAATTTTGGAGTCAAAATCATTGCCTCCCAATTGAGTATCGCCGCTAGTTGCTTTAACTTCAAATACTCCATCTCCGACATCTAAAATCGACACATCAAAAGTGCCACCTCCCAAATCAAACACTAAAATAGTTTGACTTTCTCGCCTTTCCAAACCGTAAGCCAAAGAAGCTGCTGTGGGTTCATTTAAAATCCGTTTGACATCAAGTCCGGCAATTCGTCCCGCATCTCGTGTCGCCTGTCGCTGGGAGTCGTTGAAATAAGCAGGAACAGTAATTACAGCCCCCGTCACCTCTTGTCCGAGATAGCGGCTGGCTTCATCGGCCAACTTCCGCAATACCATCGCCGAAATTTCCTCTGGGGCGAAATCTTTTTTCATCCGGGGACACTTGACTTTGATGTTCCCGTTGTCGTCGCGGCGAGTTGTGTAAGGGACGCGCTTTGCTTCTGGAGTCAGTTCGGTGTATTTGCGTCCGATGTACCGTTTGACTGCGTAAAAGGTGTTTTGGGGATTCAAAACTGTTTGGCGTCTGGCCATCTGTCCGACAAGCCGTTCTCCTTCCTTGGTGAAAGCAACTACCGAGGGAGTTGTCCGCATCCCTTCTGCATTGGCAATCACAACCGGTTTGCCGCCTTCCATGACGGCTACTACTGAGTTTGTTGTTCCGAGGTCAATGCCAACTACTTTACCCATGCGTCTGTTGTCTCCTGTGGCGTGGTGTCTAGCCTTTTCAATATAAGCGTAAGTATGATTGCACTAATTGTACCGCGAGAAGAAGCGGGGGCTGCGGGGGGATTGCCTCACTTGGGGCTAGCGGCTGGGGTTGGTTGGGTGCGATCGCCCTTGGTTCGATGGGCTTTGGCGCAGCAACCGAGGAGCAAATTGATTAGAATGGAGAGCAAAAGTTATACCTAATAAAACTATGAAATTCTCCCTCGATGTAGAAAACAATCCTACAGGTTGGCCAGATCATACTCAACTACCCGAATCAGACGGTACTTTTGTGAAGAACTTTCAAGAACATCCCCAAAGCATTCTATTAACCGATTCAATTACTCCCATTTTGCAGAGTATTCACGCTGACGGTAACTATTGCATCGGTCAAGATAGCGGTATTTATTGGCGATTAACTGACCCGCTAGAACGGGGTGCAGAAGCGCCAGACTGGTTCTACGTGCCCAATGTCCCGCCCACACTAGACGGTCAATTGCGCCGTTCTTATGTGATGTGGCAAGAGTTTGTATCACCGTTGATTGTGTTAGAGTTTGTATCCGGGAATGGGACGGAAGAACGGGACAGAACTCCTTTATTGCGATCGGGAAAACAGGAAACTAAGGCTGGTAAATTCTGGATCTATGAAAATGTCATCCATCCGGCATTTTATGGAATTTATGAAGTCAGTAAGGCTAGTGTTGAAGTTTATCACTTTATAGAAGATAGGTATGAATTAGTTGTTGCAAATGATCGCGGTCATTATCCAATTCCGCAGTTGGGAGTGGAATTGGGAATTTGGCAAGGTACTTATCAAAATGTTGAGTTACCTTGGTTGCGCTGGTGGGATAGTGAAGGGAATCTGTTGTTATCTGGAGCTGAAAGAGCTGAAAAAGAGCGACAAAGAGCCGATCGCGCCGAAGACCAATTAGAGCAATTACGCGCTCAGTTGCGATCGGCCGGCCTTGAACCGGAATTGTAAATTGTCTGAAAGTGCGATCGAACTCATTGCTGTTATTGTCTCAAAAACACCTCCAATCAAAATAAAACTATGAAATTCACCCTCGATGTAGAAAACAATCCCACAGGCTGGCCAGACCACACTCAACTACCCGAATCTGATGGTACTTTTGTGAAAAACTTTCAAGAACATCCCCAAAGCATCTTACTAACTGATTCAATTACTCCCATTTTAGAAAGAATTCACGCTGACGGTAATTATTGTATCGGTCAAGATAGCGGTATTTATTGGCGATTAACTGACCCGCTAGAACGGGGTGCAGAAGCGCCTGATTGGTTCTATGTCCCCAATGTCCCGCCAACACTAGACGGTCAATCGCGCCGTTCTTATGTGATGTGGCAAGAGTTTGTATCGCCGTTGATTGTGTTAGAGTTTGTATCCGGGAATGGGACGGAAGAACGGGACAGAACTCCTTTATTGCGATCGGGAAAACAGGAAACTAAGGCTGGCAAATTCTGGATTTATGAAAATGTCATCCATCCGGCATTTTATGGAATTTATGAAGTCACAAAGGCTAGCGTTGAAGTCTATAATCTGATCCAAGATAGGTATCAATTAGTTGCTGCAAATGAGCGCGGTCATTATCCCATTGCACCGTTAGGAGTGGAATTGGGAATTTGGCAAGGTACTTATCAAAATATGGAATTACCTTGGTTGCGCTGGTGGGATAGTGAAGGGAATCTGTTGTTATCTGGAGCTGAAAGAGCCGAAGAAGAGCGACAAAGAGCCGATCGCGAACAGGAAATCGCCCAACAAGAGCGACAAAGAGCAGAACAACAACGACAAAGAGCCGATCGCGCCGAAGACCAATTAGAGCAATTACGCGCTCAGTTGCGATCGGCAGGTATTGAACCGCAATTTTAACCCAGCCTAAACAACAAAATACCCAGATTCCCGACTTATTGAAGAAGTCGGGAATCTCACATTTTTCACCAACATTAATCATCACAGAGGAAACCAAGTGCCGCGCATTTTTGACAACATCGAACTATCTCTGCTACCAGCATTACGAGAAACGATTAAACTCTCCTACCGTGCCGATTTTTGCGTTGGCTATTTCAACCTCCGGGGATGGCGGAGCATTGGCGATGTAATCGAAGCATACATGGGAAATCAAGGAGCCTGCTGTCGCCTTTTGGTGGGAATGCAAAGTTTGCCATCCGATGAATTGAATGCTAGTTTTAGCCTGATTTCCCATCACCGCAGCATTGACAATAGTGCCATTATTCGCCTCAAAAAACGGATGGCTGAGGAATTTCGCCAACAGTTGACAATAGGGGCTCCTAGTGATATCGATGAAGCAGGATTACGCAGGTTAAGTTATCAGATTAAAACTGGAAAAGTCATTGTTAAATTATTTTTAGCTTATCACCTACACGCTAAACTATATCTCGTTCATCGTCACGATCCAAACAGTCCGATTGTCGGTTTTTTGGGTAGCAGCAATCTGACTTTATCGGGACTATCGAAACAAGGAGAATTGAACATTGATATTTTAGATTTTGATGCTTGTAATAAGTTGCAAAAATGGTTTGACGATCGCTGGGAAGAATACGGCTGTGTTGATATTTCTAAAGAACTTGCAGAAATTCTCGATCGCAGTTGGGCGCGATCCGAACCAATTCCACCCTATCACATCTATCTCAACATTGTCTATCATTTGTCCCGCGAGGCGATCGCAGGTATTGCGGAGTTTCAGATTCCCCGCGATTTAGTGGGTTTATTTCAGTTTCAAGAAGAAGCCGTTAAGCTAGCAGCCCGTCACATTACCAAACGGGGAGGCGTGATTATTGGCGATGTGGTAGGTTTGGGCAAAACTTTAGTCGGAACTGCGATCGCCAAAATTCTCCAAGAAGATTGTCTCTTGGAAACCCTGATTATTTGTCCGAAAAACTTGGTCAAAATGTGGCAAGAGTATGCAGATAAATATCGCCTACTTGCTAAAGTTTTATCCATCAGTCGGGTACAGCAAGAATTGCCAGAATTGCGCCGCTACCGAGTTGTCTTAATCGATGAAAGTCACAACCTCAGAAACCGCGAAGGCAAGCGATATCGAGCCATTCAAGAATATATTGCCATCAATGAAAGTAAATGTATTTTACTTTCAGCAACTCCCTATAACAAAACCTATTTAGATTTATCTGCTCAATTGCGGCTGTTTATTCCTGAAGACCAAAATTTAGGATTGCGCCCGGAAGCTTTGCTAAATAAATTAGGCGGTGGTAGCAAAGGAGAGTTAGAATTTATGAAGCGGCATCAATGTTCCGTGCGCTCTTTAGCTGCTTTTGAAAAAAGCGAACATCCTGATGATTGGCGAGAGTTGATGAAGCGCTACATGGTGAGGCGAACTCGCTCGTTTATCAAAGAAAATTATGCGGCAACTGATGCAGAAAACCCGCGCAAATATCTAGAATTTGCCAATCGCACGCGCTCCTATTTTCCCGATCGCATTCCAAGAACCATTAAGTTTTCCTCCGAAAATCCTGCAACCAAAGCCCAGCTTGACTTCCCAGAAATTGTCGAAGTCATCAACGCCCTAAATCTGCCCCGTTACGGGCTGGGAAATTACATCGCCAAAAAACCCAAACAACAGCCGACTGAAGCAGAACAGCGACAGCTAGATGCCCTATTCCGTGGCGGTCGGCGGTTGATGGGATTTTCGCGGACAAACCTGTTTAAGCGCCTAGAAAGCAGTGGCAGTGCCTTTATTCAGTCGATCGAGCGCCACATCCTGCGGAATTTTATCTACTTATATGCGATCGACCAAAACTCCGATATCCCGATCGGCACTCAGGATGCAGAATTATTGGATACCCGCAACAGCGACGAAGATGCTGATGCAGTTGTGATGAGCAATTTTGATAGCGAAGAAACAGAAGATAATTCGGGGGAACTTTTAGATATTGCAGCCGAATTGCTACTCAACGAAAAAACCTTTAAACAGCGGGCAGAATTAGTTTATCAAGAATATAAAACCCGCTACCAGCGCAGGTTTAAATGGTTAAAATCCGACTTTTTTGATAGCAAGAAGTTAAAACGGGATTTACTAGCAGATGCCCACTGTTTAATTGAAGTATTGCAAACTTGCAGCGCATGGCATTCTCAACCCGATGAAAAATTAGCTGCTTTGGTGAGATTGCTGACAGAAACTCACCCCCACGAGAAAGTATTAATTTTCACTCAATTTGCCGATACAGTCCGTTATCTAACCGACAACTTAACCAAGTTAAATATTGCGGGCGTTGCATCAGTGACAGGCAAATCAAAAGACCCCACCGAACTCACATTCCGGTTTAGTCCAACTAGCAACGGTAAGCGTGAAAAAATCTCACCCGAACAAGAATTGCGCGTCTTAATTACCACCGATATTCTGAGTGAAGGTCACAACTTACAAGACAGTGCGATTATCGTTAATTATGACTTACCTTGGGCAATCATTCGGTTGATTCAGCGGGCGGGAAGAGTAGACAGAATCGGACAGCAAGCAGAACAGATTTTGTGCTATTCATTTTTGCCAGATGAAGGAGTAGAGCGGATTATCAACCTGCGCGAAAGACTGCGCCGAAGGTTACAAGAAAATGCCGAAGTTGTGGGAACAGACGAGACATTTTTTGAAGATGATTCACCCCAAGTCATTCTGGATATTTACAATGAAAAATCCGGCATTTTAGATGGCGAAGAAGATGCCGAAGTTGACTTAACATCGGAAGCTTTTCAGATTTGGAAAAATGCGACAGACAACAATCCAAATTTGAAAAAAACCATTGAATCAATGCCAAATGTAGTTTACTCAACTCGCAATCATACACCAGAACCATTGCAGCCCGAAGGAGTTTTATTGTACATGAAAACCGCCGAGGGAAATGATTCCTTAATTTGGGTCGATCGCGCTGGAAACAGCGTCACTCAATCGCAATTAGCCATATTAAAAATTGCCGCATGCGACGAATCTACACCAGCAATCCCCAGAGACAAACAACATCACGAATTAGTCACAAAAGGTGCAGAATTGATAGCCGAAGAAGAGTCAACAGCGGGCGGACAATTGGGCCGGTCTTCCGGGGCCAGGTTCCGAACTTACGAACGTTTGAAGAGTTACGCGCAGTCCATGCGTGGTACAATATTTGCATCCGAGGAATTGGCAAAAGCCATTGATGAAATTTACCGCTATCCCCTGCGCCAGTCGGCAATTGACACGTTGAATCGGCAATTAAAAAGCGGTATTGGCGATCGCGCTTTAGCAGAATTAGTCGTAGCATTAAGAATGGACGACCGTTTTTGTATAGTTAGTGAAGATGGAGACAAACGGGAACCGATGATTATTTGTTCTTTAGGCTTGTTTCAGAACTAATAAGATGTACAATCAGTAATATCAATTTAATTGGTCGTTGCACATATCCCGATCCCCCTAAATCCCCACCCCCCCTGCCCCCCCAAGGGGGATAGGGGAAGGGGACGAAAGAGAATATTTCTTGTCCCCCCCTTATTAAGGGGGGTTAGGGGGGATCAAATTCTATGCAGCCTCATGAAAAATTGGCATAATAGCTTTATTTTAAGATTATGACGCTATCAATTGAGCCTCAATCCAAGCTTTCTCTGGCAGCATTCTTGAATTTATCAGAAACGGAACCGGCGAGTGAATATATCGACGGTAAAATTTATCAAAAACCGATGCCCCAAGGAAAACATAGTCTGATTCAAACTGAATTTGCCTCAACGATTAATCAACAGGGTAAACCCAAAAAACTAGCTTTAGCTTTGACTGAGTTACGCTGCACATTTGGGGGACGTTCCTTAGTACCAGATATTGCCGTTTTTGAATGGTCTCGCATCCCCGTTGATGAAAATGGAGAAATTGCTAATCGATTTGAAAGTCATCCCGATTGGGTAATTGAAATTCTGTCACCAGAACAGTCTCCCAATCGTGTAATTAACAAAATTATTTTTTCGATCCAGCACCAAACTAAATTAGGTTTATTTATCGATCCAAACGATCGTTCTGTGATGGTATTTCAACCAAATCAGTTACCAGAAGTGAAGTATGATAGTGATATTATACCAGTTTTGAATGTGTTAAGCGATTGGCAATTGCGAGTTGCAGATATCTTTAGTTTTTTACAAGTTAATTAATCCAGTAGCGACATGGCATTAGCTGTCAGTCCGCCACTCCTCTCGTTATCCAGCCAGTCCGCCAGGGAATGAATTCCCTGTCTAATAGCGAAAGTCCTCTGAAAGAGGACTCATGAGTTGAAAATTCTTCTTCTCAGTCCTCTTCAGAGGACTTTAGCTTTGAGGCAGGGGTTTCAACCCCTGCCGGACTGTCGGACTCTCCTATCCCTTCTTCCTTCATATATAACTATGTCACAAACACTTACAGAATCCCGCCAACTTCTCCAAGACTTTGAATTCAACAAACTATTCGTCCAACAACTCGGTTGGGACAATCCATCATCCCGCAAAATCGTACCTGGAGAAATAGACGGCGAGACTTATGCCCGAAAAGCCATCGCCCAACTTTTAGGAGTAGTTGTATATGAAATTACCACCGCTAGCGGCCATATCCCCAATGCAAATCAAAGACTGACTATTTATCGCGAAATAGTCCAAATCTCCCGCGAAAACCTATTAATTTTTATTGATGCAAATCGCACCAAATCTCTCTGGTATTGGGTGAAGCAAGAAGGTACAAAACTTTATCCTCGCGATCATGTATACGTGAAACGGGAACCCTGCGATTTACTGTTGAGTAAAGTCACAGCTTTAAAAGTTGAATTAGCAGAATTAGAAACGCTTTCAGTGATTGATGTCGCCGAAAGATTGCAGGCTGGATTGGATGTCGAACGAGTTACTAAGAAGTTTTTTGAAGAATTTAAACAGCAACACGTAGAATTTTTAAGTGTGATTTCCGGGATAGACAAAGAAACAGATAGGCGCTGGTATACTTCGGTTTTACTCAACCGCTTGATGTTTGTTTATTTTTTGCAGCGCAAAGGATTTATCGACAGCGGTAAAATGCTGTACTTGCAGGAAAAATTAGCAGCAAGCAAACAGCGAGGAACCGATTTATTTTACTCAGAATTCTTGAAAACACTGTTTTTTGAGGGATTTGCTAAACCTCTCGATTTGCGGGAGGATGACGTTAAAGAATTTATCGGCGATATTAAATACTTGAATGGCGGACTGTTTCTGGAACATCCCATCGAACAGAATTATCCGAATATTGCCATACCCGATGCTGCGTTTGAGAAAATCTTAGATTTATTTGCGCGCTATTCTTGGAATCTTGACGATACAGTGGGTGGGAAGGAAAACGAAATTAATCCAGCGGTTTTGGGATACATCTTTGAGAAATACATTAACCAAAAAGCCTTTGGTGCTTATTATACCAGACCAGAGATTACTGAATATTTGTGCGATCGTACAATCAACAAACTAATCCTCGATAGAGTCAACCAATCCCTTAACTCTTCCAACTCTTCCTCCCCCCCTCCCTCTTCCTCCCCCCTTAGCAAGGGGGAATCTCCCTCTTTCTCCCCCCTTAGCAAGGGGGAATCTCCCTCTTTCTCCCCCCTTAGCAAGGGGGAATCTCCCTCTTTCTCCCCCCTTAGCAAGGGGGGCCGGGGGGGTTCTTCTCCCCATCAATTTGAAACAATCACCGAACTCCTCACCAATCTCGACGCCAATCTCTGCCGCCACCTACTAACAGAAATCCTCCCAAACCTCACATTATTAGACCCATCCTGCGGTTCCGGCGCATTTTTAGTCGCAGCGATGAAAACGCTGATTTACATCTATTCAAAAGTCATCGGTACAAGCAAATTTTTAAATGACCGCCACCTCAATGACTTACTAAAAACCATCGAAACCGAGCATACTTCACTCAACTATTACATCAAAAAACGGATTATTAGCGATAATCTCTACGGCGTGGATATCATGCCCGAAGCAGTGGAAATCGCTAAATTGCGACTGTTTTTAGCCTTAGTTTCGGCGGCGCAGAATGTCAACGACTTGGAACCGTTGCCCAATATTGACTTTAACATCATGGCCGGCAATTCTCTGATCGGATTACTGCGGGTGGATGATGCAGAATATGAAGGAAGTGGAACTCAGTTAAACCTGTTTCACAAGACCTACAGACAAGTATTAGAGGAAAAAAACCGTCTGATTTCTATTTACCGTCATGCGACTACCTATAGCCAAAACTTGCAGAGTTTACGAGATGAGATTGCCGAAAAGAAAGCGCCGGCTATCGAAAATATTAATAAGATTTTGTTGGAAGATTTCAAGCAATTAAAAATTAAGTTTGAACAAGCACAGATTAGCGGTAAGCCGATTAAGCGTAGCCTTTCTATAGCTGATATTGAAGCTTTGCAGCCTTTTCACTGGGGCTATGAGTTTGATGAAATTTTGCATCAACGGGGCGGTTTTGATGCGATTATTACTAATCCACCTTGGGAAACATTCAAGCCAGACGCTAAGGAGTTTTTTGCAAATCATAGCAATTTGGTGACGAAAAATAAAATGGATATTAAGAGTTTTGAGAAAGAGCAAAAGAAACTCTTGCAAGATATTGAGGTTTCTAATGCTTGGTTGGAATATCAGAGCAATTTTCCTCATATCAGTGCTTATTATCGTTCAGCGGAACAGTACAAAAATCAGATTTCAATTGTCAATGGTAAAAAAGCAGGTACGGATATTAACCTCTATAAACTATTTGTAGAGCAATGTTTTAATCTCTTACGCAGAGGTGGCGAGTGTGGGATTGTGATCCCTAGTGGAATTTACACAGACTTGGGTACGAAGCAACTGCGGGAGATGTTATTTAGTCAAACCCAAGTGACTGGATTATTTTGTTTAGAAAATCGAAAAAATATTTTTGAAGGAGTTCATAAGAGTTTTAAAATAGTTGTCATTACTTTTGAGAAGGATGGGATAACCACTGAATTTCCCTCAGCTTTTATGCGTCTTGATGTGGATGAACTGCAAAGATTTCCTAGTGCTGATAGCTTGCAAATTAACGTTGAATTAGTGCGAAAGTTGTCTCCTGACTCTCTCTCAGTGATGGAATTTAAAAATGAGGGAGATATTCGGATTGCTGAGAAAATGCTGCAATTCCCGTTACTGGGCGAACAGATTGAGGAGAAATGGAATCTGCGGTTAACTGCGGAATTTCACATGACGAATGACAGTCATTTATTCAAGCAAGAACCAGGGAAAGGGAGACTGCCACTTTATGAAGGGAAAATGATTCATCAGTTTACTCACCTATGGGGTAAACCTAAATACTGGATAGATGAGGATGAAGGACGCAAAGCATTATTGAAACGCAATGAAACGGATATAGGACAAAAGCTAGATTATCAAACTTATCGTCTGGCATTTAGAGATATTGCTAGAAATACCGATTCTCGAACAATGATTATGACTATGTTGTCGAGAGAAGTTTTTTGCAATCATAAGTTGCCAACGGCGGTCATCAGATATAGCGAACAGCTAAAACCAGATTGTCAAGCTGAACTATTTTTTATGTCAGTGATGAATAGCTATGTAATTGATTGTGCTTTTAGACAGCGAGTAACGACAAATCTTACCTTTTTCTTCATTTATCAAATGCCTGTCCCAAGATTAACATCAGCCGACAAATACTTCACCGACATCGTACAGCGCGCCGCCAAACTAATCTGCACCGCCCCAGAATTTGACGAATTAGCCCAAGAAGTCGGCTTAAACTCCCACCGAGAAGGCGTTACCGATGAAACAGAACGGGCTCAATTGCGAGCCGAATTAGATGGCATCATCGCCCACCTTTACGGCTTAACGGAAGCAGAATTCGCCTACATTTTGACTACTTTTCCCATCGTCCCCGAAACCGTGAAACAAGCAGCATTAGCCGCCTATCGCACCTTTGCAGCATCATTTTGGCCAACCTGAAATCATCAAAATTTCGAGCACTCCCGCGCAATTTCCCAATCTTCCTGGGTGTGAATTACCAAAACTTTCACCGCAGAATCCGCCGTCGCAATATCTGCATCAATGGGCGACTGTAGATTGTGTTCTTCATCCAATTTTAAACCCATAAATCCAAAAGTTTCGCAAGCAGCAGCCCGCACAATAGGAGAATTTTCCCCAACACCCGCCGTAAAAATCAAACCATCCAATCCTCCCAAACTCGCCAACATCGCCCCGATACCGGCACGCAAACGGTGGATGTAAATATCCAATGCTAGTTGAGCTCTCTCATTACCTTGGGAAATGGCTTCCACAATCTGTCGCATATCAGCAGACACCCCAGAAATCCCTTTCAAACCAGAATTGCGATTGAGCATATTGTCAAGTTTTTCCGCAGTTAAATCCGATCGCCTTAACAGATGAATTATAATACCAGGATCGATGGAACCCGATCGACTTCCCATCATCAAACCTTCCAAGGGCGTAAATCCCATCGTCGTATCCACACTGACGCCACCGCGAATAGCAGCCAGAGAACACCCGTTGCCCAAATGACAGCTAATCAGCCGCAAATCTGCCAAATCACGCCCCAGAATTTCGGCAGCCCGACGCGCGCAATATTGATGGCTAATCCCGTGAAAACCGTAGCGGCGAATGTCTTTTTCCAGCCATTCGTAGGGGCCTGGATACACAAAGGTGGCGGGTGCTAATCCTGCGTGAAAAGCTGTATCAAATACTGCTATTTGCCGCACATTTGGGAGGATTTTTTCCATCGCCTCAATGCCTTCTAGGTTGACGGGATTGTGTACGGGGGCGAAAACTGCTAAACGGGCGATCGCCTCTTTAACATCTGGTGAAATTAACGTACTTTGCCGATACTCTTGCCCGCCGTGTACGACGCGGTGCCCGACAATATCAATCTCGTTTAGATTGTTAATGGTTTGAGTTTTCCCTTGCCACAGAGTATCTAGCATTCGATAAATAGCAGCTTGGCGAGATTCTGAGGCTAACTCCTCTTCTAGCTGACTACCTGCTGCTGTTTCGACTTTCAATTCAGATACATTCTGCTGGTGAGTCCAATCAATTTTTGCTTCCCACAGAGGTTGCAAAGGGCGATCGGATTGCACATCTTTTAACTCATAAAGACAGCTTTTTTGACTGCTAGAACCTGCGTTTAAGACTAATATTTTCATACTTTATTTTGTCCGGTTTAACTGGTTCCTAGGCTCTGCCTGGGAACCTATGCCTAGAGGCTCTGCCTCGCTTCATCAATGCTCAGTAGCCTCGCTGGTGGAGGAAATGGGAGGCAGAGCCTCCAGATATGTGTTACCAGGCAGAGCCTGGGAACAAGTATAACGAGTAGATAACCATACAAAATTTATGAAGAAAAATGTCGAAATGTTAACTCTTAATGCAATTAGTAGCTAACAGTTGCGGTAGTTTGATATATCTTCTGATTAGATTTTCATTTACTAAAATTTAAGGAGTCAAATCGATGTTTACACCAATTTTACTTGCTGTTGCCCCCAGAACCGTAGAATGGAGCCCTACTATTGCTTTGATCATGATTGCTTGTAATATTCTAGCGATCGCGATCGGCAAATCAACCATCCAAAATCCGAGCACAGGCCCAGCCATGCCCTCATCGAGTATGTTTGGTGGTTTGAGTTTGGGTGCTGTGTTGGGAACTACTGCATTTGGTCATATTTTGGGAGCAGGTACTATTTTAGGATTGTCTTACATAGGCGCAATTTAGAATCTAGGATGATGGTGGCGCAGCTTACCGGCAATTTCAAGTACCGGGTAAGTTGCGCAGAGTTTCATCCATGTGCGATCGATCGCCCAAAACCTCCAGCATCGGCCCGCGCACATCAAACTTGACAATACTAACAGAAGCTGCTAGAGCAGCAATGCGATTGCGGTAACTTCCCAGATCGATTCCCAACAAACTGCACAGAATAATCCGAATAGTCGCCTTGTGCGAAACTACCAAAACATTACCATCTTTGTACTTTTCCTGAATTTCTGCGATAATTAAGGACGATCTGCTAGCAATTTGCACAGAAGTTTCGCCATCAGTCGGTGGATTCCAAGCCGGTTCCGTCAACCAATTAATGTACTCTTGGGCATATTTTTCCCGGACAAATTCAACTGTTTGACCCTCCCACTTGCCGTATTTAATTTCCCTCAAGCCGTCGCGAAGCTGCATTTCAATTCCCAGAGTATCACACAAAGGTTTTGCAGTTGCGATCGTGCGTTTCATGGGACTGACATAAACAGCATCCCAAGGCAATTTTGCGTAAGCGGCGCCAAACTGTTCTGCCATTTGAGAACCTTCGGCTGTTAATTCGGGGTCGAGGTCGCCGCAGAAACCACCTGTTTTGCTGTAAACTGTTTCACCGTGGCGCAGAAAGTAGATTTTTAAGCTCATATAGATGTCTTATTTGGTGAATAGAATTTTTTTTTAACCACAGAGGGCGCAGAGGGCGCAGAGTTAGAGAAGAGAGAGATGAGTAATTCCGATACCTACTTATGTGAATTTTATCATATTAACAAAAGAGTGTAAAAAACTCCTTCAAATCATCTAGTGCAGAATTATCCCAATCCCAAATATCTTTTTTGTGTTCCATAACATAATCAAACTCAGACATACTGCATTTCCTTCCAGCTTGTTTCTGTTCCTGCTTTGAGCAAGTATCAAATCTAATATAGTTGCTAATCCAGAATTTATCAAACTCTTTCTGGTTGATTTTCTTTCCCTGGTTTTCTAGGCAAGTTTTCCAACTATCCAAGCAATCAGCATAGGGAGAATCTTTAGCCTTGATTGCCCTTAAGAGCGTTTCCAGTTCACCTTTGCCTCCCACATTTGTAAAGTAACAAGCCAATTTTGCATTTGTTCCATTATCTCCACAAATATCAATAAATTGTTTAGTGCTTAACAAAGTTTCAGCTTCAAACACCTGTTTAATACATTTATTTACCAATTCCAGCCGCTCTTGCTCTGAATCGTTATCAATATCAAGAATAATCCCTATTTTTTCTATATCTCTTTTTTGCAAGTCGGCTTCTAAATCTTTTAAAGTAGTGATTAACCTTGTTTCGCTCAAGCCTTCCAAACTTTCATAATCATCTATAAAAATAGGTTCTTCTATCTGGATATCGCAGTTAATAAAATCAACCATTGCCTTCATAAAAATTGCATCATTTTTACTTTCTACTATGACAATATTACTCACCTCTCACTCCTTTTTGATGCTCTAGTGCGTAATTCAAAGTTTCCAAATCGCGTCTGATACCGATAATTTGATCGGTTTTAGGTTTCTTTGCTAGTTCAAAATAGGCGCTGCTGCATTCTTTATTTAGTTCCAAACCCACATCAGCAAATGCTTGCAGCATCTCTAAACTGTGAGTTGTCGCAAAAATCTGGGTATCCAGTTCCACCGCCAACCGAAATAACATTCTCCAAAACTCCCGCTGATTTGTATAGTGTATGCCATTTTCTATCTCATCGATTAGCAGTATTTTGTGTTCGCTGTTTACCAGTTTAAGGATAATTTCCGCAACTCGGTTCATGGCATCTCCAAACAATGAGAGAGGTAAACGTTTCTCTCCTTTTCTTCTCAAGTATAGTGTTGGTTCGCCAATATAAAAACTCTCTACTGATTCGATTGCAGGGTCGATAATTTGAAAAGCTTTCAAGACTTCACTATCTTTTTCATTTAAACGGGCGTTATCGTATGCTACTGTGAGCTCTATTCCTGAAATTCTGGTAAAAGAGGGAATAATCGGTAGTTCACCAGGAGTAGGAATGGCATCAGTAATTATCGTATTACTACCATTTATTAAACCTTTGGAACTAGCAGTTAAACAATCCGAGCCACTGATACCACTGACATTTTGGGTTGTGTTACCTGTAATTAACATAATAGTTTTCGGATCAGTAGTTTTCGGATTTGTATATTGCTGAATGGTGAATTCATCGGTGTCATCATTGTCACTTGTTCCAATAATTAGTATAGATTTGCCTTGTTCTCTTCCATAAAACAAGTTATCCCAAGCTCTGTCAGGCATAGCTTTCATGACTAATGATGACTCTTTTCTCAGATCTCTTAGGACTAATATACTGCTAGCTTCTGGAGAAATATTGAGAAAAAGTGCTTCTAATAACGCTGTTTTGCCAGCATTGTTTTTACCGCCGATTAAATTGACTCTTTCAAACCCAGAAATTTTGATTTTCTCAAAACACCTAAAATTTTGGATTTCTATTTCTTTAAGCATTACCGCTCCTTTTGAATGTACAAATCCTAAATTGTGGTTGATTTATGCTAAGATTACTTTGAGATTGGTGCTTTTAATTATACACTCTATGCAGACTATAGACCTATTTGAAGTCATTGAACGCCATCCAAGCAAGGTGAGTGGTGCATGGGTATTTCGGGGAACGCGCGTACCTGTTGCCGCCTTTTTCTAGAATCTTAAAGACGGGGCCTCTATTGACCAGTTTCTCGAATGGTTTCCGGGGGTAACTCGCGCCCAAGTTGAGGTATTACTCGATCGCGCGTTAGCCTCAATAACGCAGATGGCGGCATGAATATTGATTAACCCGCAAGTCCGTCGGGGGTTAAAAACCCCCGTCTCATAGCGAAAGTCCTCTGAAAGAGGACTGAAAAGCCAATTAAATAAACCACTTAATTCCTAAAATCGATAGTCGGTTTCAACCGACTTTTGCTATGAGACAGGGGTTTTCAACCCCTGGCGGACTCGCGGACTAACGAGAGATTTCTTAATCAAAATTACCCAGGTGCACCCGATCGCACTGTTTGATCTGCTGTCACCGTCGGATCTTTAGTTTCCTTGGGCATTTCAGACGAAACGACACCCCCGTGAGGCCACTTCCAATCGCGGATTTCCGGCATATCGTCGCCGTGTTTGTTGATATACAACCTGTGCTCGATCAGCTTGTCCCGCAGCGCCTGTTTCCCATAAGCCGCAGCATAACTCAGTTTCGGAACGCGATCGATTACATCACCAACTAAGTGGAAGCGATCGAGATCGTTCATCACCACCATATCAAACGGCGTCGTAGTCGTTCCCTCCTCCTTGTAACCGCGAACATGAATATTCGGGTGATTCTTCCGGCGATAAGTCAACCGGTGAATCAACCAAGGATAGCCGTGAAAAGCAAAAATCACCGGCTTATCTGTCGTGAACAAAGCATCAAAATCCTTGTCAGACAAACCGTGAGGATGTTCTGTCGAAGGCTGAAGCGTCATCAAATCCACCACATTCACCACCCGCACTTTTAACTCAGGATAATCTCGGCGCAGAATGTCAACAGCCGCCAAAGTTTCCAGCGTCGGAACATCACCCGCACAAGCCATTACCACATCCGGTTCGCCGCCTTTATCATTGCTAGCCCACTCCCAAATCCCGATACCAGCCGTGCAGTGTTTAATCGCAGCATCCATATCCAAATATTGCAAAGCCGGCTGCTTCCCAGCAATAATCACGTTGACATAATGGCGACTGCGGAGACAGTGGTCAGTTACTGACAGCAAAGTGTTCGCATCGGGCGGTAAATAGATCCGCACCACCTCCGATTTTTTGTTAATTACGTGGTCGATAAAACCCGGATCTTGGTGCGAAAAACCATTGTGGTCTTGTCGCCAAACGTGAGAAGTTAGCAGGTAGTTGAGAGAGGCGATCGGTCTGCGCCAAGGAATATCGCGAGTAGTTTTCAACCATTTAGCGTGTTGGTTGAACATCGAATCAATGATATGAATAAATGCCTCGTAGCAAGAGAAAAATCCGTGCCTTCCTGTTAGCAAATAGCCTTCCAGCCAACCCTGACACAGATGTTCGCTAAGGATTTCCATGACGCGGCCGTCAGGAGACAGGTGCTCGTCATCCTCCGGTAAAACACTACCCATCCACTCCCGGCCAGTCACCTCAAACACTGGATCGAGGCGGTTTGAGGCAGTCTCGTCGGGCCCGACAATGCGGAAATTAGCGTTCTCCTGATTCAGTTTCATCACATCTCGCAGAAAGCGGCCGGTAACGCGGGTGGCTTCTGCCATTACAGTCCCCGGCTTTTGCACGTCAACGGCGTAGTCTGCAAATTCTGGCATTTTCAAGTCTCGCAGCAGCAGACCGCCGTTAGCGTGCGGATTTGCCCCCATCCGTCGATCGCCCTTGGGCGCTAATTCTGCTAATTCTGCAATCAGTTTACCCAAGTCATCGAACAGTTCTTCGGGCTTGTAGCTTTTCATCCAATCTTCCAGGAGTTTGACGTGGCCGGGCTTAGAAGCCATTTCGGCTAATGGAACTTGGTGCGATCGCCACGAACCCTCTGTTTTCTTACCGTCAACCTCCTTGGGTCCTGTCCAGCCTTTGGGAGTTTTCATCACAATCATCGGCCACTGCGGGCGATCGGAACAGCCATTAGTCCGCGCTTCCTGCTGAATCGCCTTAATTTCGCCAATGACCGTATCCATCGTTGCAGCCATCAACTGGTGCATCGTTTCCGGGTCCGATCCTTCCACCCAATAAGGTTTGTACCCATAACCGACCATCAAACTTTCCAACTCCTCGCGGGGAATGCGGGCCAACAGCGTTGGATTGGCAATTTTGTAGCCATTCAGGTGCAAAATGGGTAACACGGCCCCATCCCGAACCGGGTTGAGA
This sequence comes from Microcoleus sp., assembly GCF_041354475.1. Classification (NCBI taxonomy): domain Bacteria; kingdom Bacillati; phylum Cyanobacteriota; class Cyanophyceae; order Oscillatoriales; family Microcoleaceae; genus Microcoleus; species Microcoleus sp. Next base: position 4,489 of record NZ_JBGJZU010000022.1, on the reverse strand, counting down.
AACTTGTTAGAATGCCAGCTAGCAGCCAGCGGGCCAGTTTCTGCTTCCCCATCGCCGACAACGGCCGCCACGATTAAATCGGGGTTATCGAAGGCCGCCCCGTAAGCGTGGACAAGGGCGTAGCCAAGTTCGCCGCCTTCGTGAATCGAACCCGGAGTTTCCGGTGCGACGTGGCTGGGGATACCGCCGGGAAACGAGAACTGTTTGAACAGCCGTTGTATCCCTTCTTCATCTTGGGAAATGTTCGAGTAATATTCGGTATAAGTGCCTTCGAGATAAGTGTTGGCCACCAAGCCCGGCCCGCCGTGTCCTGGGCCTGCGATGTAGATAGCGTTTAAGTCCTGCGCTTTGATGAGGCGGTTGAGGTGGACGTAGATGAAGTTGAGGCCTGGAGTAGTGCCCCAATGTCCGAGGAGTCTGGGTTTGACGTGTTCGAGTTTGAGGGGTTCTTTGAGTAGCGGATTGTCTAGAAGGTAGATTTGTCCGACGGAAAGGTAGTTAGCCGCCCGCCAGTAAGCGTTGATTTTGCTTAGTTCTGAGTCGGAAAGCGGCTTTAATTGCGGGATTTCGGTGGTTCCTAGCATCATATGCGATTCAATCCTGTGTTTTGGTTATTTATCGTTCGACTTTGTTTTGAAGTTTTATCGTTATTTTCACTGACGTGGGATATTATTTTGTTACTTGTAACACTGTTTATTTTGACTCCATGTTTGGCCAGTATACAAGTTAATTGTAGCTTGTTTTTGTCTAAATCAAAGTTTAAATTAAGGTTAATTTTGTCTAAACATCACTCAATATTGAGGGAAGAAAAGCGACAATTTGCGAGGGTTCAAGGAATTTGGCAATAGAAAATAGGACTTATAACTTTATGGTGCGTACTGCGCGTCTTCTCCGCAGGTGCTGCGCCTCGTTGGATGTGTTCTGCAAGTTCCCAAAAGATACTTCTTAAGGTAGATGTCAGAATGATTTACCATCAGAAATTTATCAACAACTTCAAAAGATATAGCAATGCTATTTTAATGGTGAACTGGCTTGTTTTTAATGAACCGCAGAGGCACAGAGGGCGCAGAGGAAGAGATTAGAGAGTAGAGAGAAAGAGGAATGTGCACCAATTCGGCATCGATTGCTATAGTAAGTCAAAAATTATCATGATTTACTAAGTGGATGAAAGGGAGAAATTTGAGTATTTTTTTTAGTTGCTGGATGAGTTTTGTCAGCCGGATACAAGTTTAAAAGTCGATGAGTTGAGGCGGAGGGGGAGACAGTTATTAGTCAAAGATAGATACGCTCCAGGAAATTAATCTATATTTAAACTCTCGATTTAACATTTAACGAATTCCGGTCAAGTGGAGTTACAACCTGCTATGAGGTGAGCGTTTATATAACTATAACTTAACCTAAATCTGTACTTATTTTTAATAAAAGTATGGGAAACTTCTTGTGGATCTTGATTATTGATATGCCCGCTTTTTGGATGCGACGGGCGTCAAATCCTGGCAGCTAGGCAGATCAGAGCAAAATTTCCACGTCATTTCTTAAGAACTAATCGGCAAACCTATGACTAATATTAACGGCAATACCGCCGCCCCTACTTACGTCAACAATATCAGTGACAGCAATCTGAGTGCAGGTTACAAACTGACCCCTCTCTTGACAGTAGGCGACGAAATTCCCCAATTGACTGGAAATTTTGGCAGCTACACCGCCAACACAACCAATCGCTATGCTTTCACGGGCATTCCCGATGGTTTAGGTATTCAACAACGTCCCAACGGTAACTTCTATGTCTGGGTCAACCACGAATTAGGTAATACAACAACCACAGACATTTCCAGCACAGCAACAGGTTCCAAAATCAAAGGTTCCAGAGTCTCCTTGTTTGAGTTTGACTCAAATTGGAAGGCGATCGGCGGTCGGAATTTAATTGAACGAGTCCAAGACGGTACAAAAACATTTACCTTGGATTTAACTACTGGAAATTATAGTTTCCCAAGCAGCACCGGTCCGGAAACTTTTAATTTTAGTCGCTTCTGTTCGGGGTACTTGGCCGATTCTGGATTTCTTGACAGTAACAGCAACCCCGCACCGATTTGGTTTGCACCAGAAGAAGCTGATTCAAATAGTCGCGGTTTTGCTGTCAGACCCGACGGAACGGCGATCGCCCTTAATGGCTTGGGACGCTATTCTAAAGAAAATGTCGTTTCTGCTTCCCAGTACCGCGCCGGTAACGCTAGCAAAAAGACGGTTCTGATCTCTACTGAAGACACCGGCGACGGCGAACTTTATATGTTCGTTGGAGATCAAACTGCTGCTGACCCCAACGGATTTAACAACGGGAAATTGTACGTCCTGCGCGTGGGAACCATTGACAACGAAGGACAAGTTTCCAAAACAGGTGCGATGACTGGAACTTGGACTGAGGTAGACCCTAGCGTGGTTTCTGATGGTACAGCCTTGAGTAATTGGGTGAATGCCTCTGGACGTTCAACTAACTTCCGCCGATTGGAAGACATTGCTGAAGACCCCAAAAACCCCGGTACATTCTACTTTGTTACTACTGGGACGAATAATTTGCCCGGAGTAAGCACTACAACGACTACCGCTAGTCAGGCGGAAAATCCTTACGGCAAACTCTATCGTTTCAGCTTAAATGCTACTAATCCGACGGGCCAAATTAGCAATTTTGAATTGTTGCTGGAAGGAGGCCCTGGTAAGGGTGTCAGCTACGACAACCTGGCTGTAGACGCCCAAGGCAATGTCTTGCTTCAGGAAGACGAGACGGCATTTGGCGGTGAGGTGATGAAGGCAGAAAAACGCGATGGTCGGATCTGGTCGTACAATATTGCTGCCAATAATAGTCGGGCTTTAGATGCTCGAACAGTTGCACCGCTATTTGAGCTTTACGAAAATGCCGGGGGCAGCAACTTTAATAACTTCACTACGCCCGGTGAATGGGAAACTTCTGGGATTGTTGCTTTTGGGACGAACCCCAGCCAAAGTTCTTACCTGTTTGACGTTCAAGCCCACACGATCAGAAATTCGGGAACTAGCACTACAATTTTGCGGGGGAACCACGCAGAAGGCGGTCAGTTAATTTTAGCTACTCCGGTAGGGGTGGCAAAACCAACGGTGGAAACAACGCCTACACTGTTGGACGATCCGAATGTGTCGGCACAACTGCGGGCAGATGCGGACGATCCGGCGATTTACGTTCACCCTACAGATCCTGGTAAGAGTTTAGTGGTGGCGACGGCGAAAAATGCTGGGTTGCGGGTGTACGATTTGCAGGGAAATCTGTTGCAGTCGATTAATCCTGGGGTTTCAGCTACCGATCGCATTCGCTATAACAATGTCGATCTGGTGTATGGTTTCAAGATTGGCGATCGCACGGTGGATTTGGCGATCGCTAGCGATCGGCGCAATGACAAATTAGCTATTTTCCAGATCGATCCCAATCCGGCTACTCCAGGTCAGACTCTCAAAGATATCACCGATCCTAGCATTGGTACTCTCTTCCGCACGCCGACGTTTAGCGCCGCAGCTTCTGCTGACGAAAGTAATGCCTACGGTTTAACTTCGTACCGTTCTCTGACGACTGGCAAATCTTACGTTTTTGTCAACCGCCGCAATACTGGAGATGTCGCACAGTTTGAACTGTCTGCAACTGCTTCCGGTCAAGTAGGTGCTAAGCTAGTACGGAATTTTACGGTAGCTAATCCACCGGCAGTACCGGCCGGACGATCGCCTCAACTCGAAGGTATGGTTGCCGACCAACAATTAGGATTCCTGTATATTGGACAGGAAGATGTCGGCATCTGGAAATACTCGGCCGAACCGACTGGCAATTCTACCGGCACATTAATCGATCGCACGCGGGCGCAAGGCGGTACTGTACTGGTAGATGATGTGGAAGGACTAACCATCTATTACGGAGAGAACGGTAAGGGTTATCTTCTCGCCTCCAGCCAGGGAAGCAACACGTTTGCAGTGTACGATCGCGGTGGCAGTAATGGATTTATCGGTGAATTTGCGATCGGTACTAATGGTGCGATCGACAGCAACCAACAATCTGACGGCGCTGATGTCGTTAATGTGCCTTTAGGACCTAATTTCCCCTCCGGTTTGTTGGTGACTCAAGATGGATTCAACGATCCGCAGGTTTTTGATAGTCAAAACGAGAATTTCAGCACGAATTTCAAGTTGACGCCGTGGCAAAACGTAGCAACGAGTTTCCCCAAAGCGCTACTCATAGATCCAACAGGCTTCAATCCTCGGAATGTTACGGCGTTGTCAACACCAACACCCGCACCAACACCAACACCCGCACCAACGCCAATACCAACACCTGCACCAACACCCACGACTGTACCAATACCAATACCAATACCAACACCAACACCAACACCTGCACCAACACCAACACCAACACCAACACCTGCACCAACACCAACACCAACACCTGCACCAACACCAACACCAACACCTGCAC
>NZ_JBGJZU010000021.1:79858-85752 GCF_041354475.1 Microcoleus sp. | reverse complement strand
ATTTGAATGCAGCCATTAATTTATCGCGGTTGGCTAAACCGTGAAAGCTTGCCCAGGGATAGCCGCTCCCATGCTCCCAATGAAGCAAGAAGCAAATGTCTAGACTTGTCTAGGATTTGTATAGCAGAAAGCGCTGCAATTCCTGCTGTAAATATTGGCACCATTTAGTCGCTAGAGGAATTTCTGTAAAGGGAACCTGGACAGCAGCAGCATCTTTAGTATCTTTTAACAAAAATTCTAGGAATATCGGACTTCCAGCACTAGGCGGATTTTCTAAATCTACCACAGAGCCGTTAACTAAAAGTTGCAGCGACTGCACATTTTTCAAGGAAAAAGTTTGCAAGTTCACAGGTCCACTGCGAGTAGGCTTTCCCCAGGTTAAACAATCTTCTTGCTGACCGAGTACAGCATAAATATCGTACTTTGCCCGATCGAACTTTTCGGCCCACACACGATAGGCTTCCAGTTTTTGATACTCGTTCCATCCAGCCCAAGCCAGAAAAATAAAAATTGCTAGCAGTGGCAGCCACATTAAACCTCTTTCCATATTAATTGATTGTTGATTGTTGATTGTTGACGGTTGACTGTTGACGGTTGATTGTTGATTGTTGACTGTTGATTGTTGATTGTTGATTGTTGATTGTTGACTAACAACCTATTAAATTGGGATTAACCATAACCAATAACTATTAACCAATAACTATTAACCAATAACTATTAACTAATAACTATTAACTAATAACTATTAACTATTAAGGTGACGTGCTCTGCGGGGGGGGTGGCAGTTCAGGTGAGGGTGAGGGAAGCTCCGACGGAGTAGCAGAGGGACTTTCCGGCGGTGGCGGAACTTGACCCGGTACTGGTTCGGAATTTTGGAGGCTTCGCACCCACAAACCTAAACCACCGCAAACCAACACGATCGCCAACAGTCCCAGCAGCGGGAGCAAACGCTGCAATCCTGGTTGTTTTTGAGCCGGTTCCTCGGCGGGGGCAGTTTCTGGGTACAGCAACTGTTTGGAGGATTCGGAAAGTTGAGACTGAGGCTGTGTCTGAGGCATCGAGAGTGATTTCTTCAATGACACCGAACCCGACATGGGCTTTGACATCTGCAATGACACCGACGGCGACATCGGTGCTGACTCCTCAGTCGGTTGAAATAAGATCAATTTCTCCGGCGACATCCGACAGTGAGTCATGACTACAGAAGTGTTGTCATAACCGTTTTTCTCATTTCCCAGGTTAATCAGATACTCAACGGCCACCTCCAAAGACATTTCGCCCTTAAGTACCGCAGGGCCATAACTCTCCCAAGATTGCTCCACCCAGTCATTGTCGCTTAAACCGTCGGAACATAGCAGCAACAAACCTTCATCTTCCACAATAAATCGCTGAATCGTGGGTTGCAGGAAATCGCCGTCCCGCGTGCCCAAGGCTTGAGTCAGAGCTCCTGCATCGCTTCGCCTTTGACTTTCCCAATACAAACTATGTCCCAGTCGCACTTCCCTAGAAGCCACATCGTCATCCACAGTCAGCCGCTGGCAAGAATTTTCTGCGATCCAATAGGCGCGACTATCTCCCACATTCACCAAATAGAGCTCGTGGCCGTTATTCGATCGCACATCCTCCGAAACAACCTTAATTTTTTGAGGTAACTGGAGAGCCATCACCAAAGTTGTCCCCATCCGCTCCCGTAACTCCTTTCCCTGCTCGTTATTCTGAGCGGAAATCACATTATTGACAACTCTCACAATCTCTTGAAGTTGTTTTGTGACCATTGTCGGTATCATCAACTCATCTTGTTCAGCGATTTCTGCCATGAAATTTTGAATCAAAGCTTTCAGAGACTGCACCGCTAATTGACTGGCAACTTCTCCACCTTCGTGACCTCCAACCCCATCGCAAACTATGGTCAAATAAGGAAGCAATTTGTCACTTCCAGAAATTTTGCTAAATTTAAAATCCGCAGCATTCGGATAGCAACTATCTTCATTTTGAGAACGTTGAGGTCCGGTATCCGTCATCCCAAACACATCTAAATGTAAAGGTAATTGGGCGGCTTGTTCTAACAGTAAATCATTGAGTTCGAGGACGATCGCCTCAAAATTCATGCTGCTGCGGCGCATAAACCGACAAATTTCTCCCAGTCTCGACTTTACCTGGGGTTGAGCCGATTCCACCAACCCAGACCACACATCTCCCAAATCCCGCAAAGTCGGCACAAAATTGCCCTGATGCAGTTCCAGCAACCGCACCCGCCAGCCTTCCACCCGTAAATTTTCCGGTACTAGCAAACTAGAAGCCACTCCCTGTTCCGATAATGGTGTCCACAGTTGCAGCATTTGCCAAAGCCAATAAACTTGTCGCACAGCGCTAGTTTTCGACCAAGCTTCTAAGATAGAAGGATATAGGCGACCAAAAGTGGTGATGGGTACATTTTCGAGCAAGAGTACATCGAAGGTTTGGGCTGCTTCTGCCAGTTGAAAAAAACCGTATACTTCAGGTATATGAAGCCTTTGGGGATATAAGTGGAGGTAAGGGATAATTGCATCCGGCAGTTCTTCTGGGACACTAGGAAGCAAATCGGGACGGCTATCGAGCCATATTTGGGGCGCGATCGCCAAATAGCGATCGCCGATCGCCTTACCTTGCGGCACTTCCTCCACATCAGGTCCCACCGCCCACAAATGTCGATAAATTAGAGGTGTGGAGCAAGCTACGCACTCCTGTCGCCCAAAGGTATTGCGGGGTTCGGGACACCCAAGATTCGGGCAATAAATCGATTGTGAGAAAGTGTTCATCATAATATCGGGTAGTTTTTGTAAAAACATTCTGAAGATATATAGTTCCCTGGCCCCTATTTAATAGGGCGAGAATAAACTGATTTTAGCCCCTATCACTTTCTTAATTCCTAAAAATTGTCATTTCCACCACTGTCGATGGGCTAAAATTGTAATCTAAGTTACTAAAACTGGTATTGAGGGCGATCGAAGGCTCAGTCTGGCGATCGCCACATCAACTTCATCCAGCTACCTCAAAAATCTAGCAACGCGATCGGCAAGTGGCAAACCTTTAGTGAGTTAGTCTTTAGCCATTCTGTAATCCTTTAATTCATCAATCAAAAATACTATTACCCCAACTATTGTTATGCTGTGGAATCCTACGCTGTTTTGGCTGATATCTGGGGCATTGCTCTGTTTGGCAGAACTATTTCTCCCTACTGCTTTTGTAGCTTTTATGATGGGACTGAGCGCCTTCGTCGTAGCTGCAATTTCTTTAGCTTTACCTTACGTTAATTTACAAATATTCCTGTGGATGGTCTGTTCGGTACTTTTTGTGCTAACTACCAGGCGTTTGATACCAAAAGGCAAGACAAGGGCGATCGAAGATGACAAAGAAGCCAAAACTTTAACAGAAATTCCCCCCGGAGAAGCGGGACGAGTAATTTATGAAGGCAATTCTTGGCGAGCACGTTGTGAAGATTGCGACACCGCTATTCCTCCCAACCAAAACGTAATTGTAGTCGGACGGAAAGGTACTACTCTGATAGTAGTTCCAGAAAATTTGCTGAATTCCTAAAAAAATGCCAAATGGTTCATGGTTCATGGGGAATCGGGAATGGGGAATTGGGAATTGGTAGTTGGGAATGGTTCATGGTTCATGGGGCAATCCCCCCCAGCCCCCCCCAAGGGGGGAAGGAATGGGGAAGGAAAGTCAACACTCAAAAATTATGAGGAGTCCACTGTGGAACAATTGTTTTTGTTTGTATTTTTAGCATTAGGCGGCTCTGCCCTCGCAGGTTCCGTCAAGATTATCAATCAGGGTAATGAAGCCTTGGTAGAAACTCTCGGTAAATACAGTGGGAAGAAACTAGAACCGGGTTTGAATTTTGTAACTCCGTTTCTCGATCGAGTAGTTTACGAACAAACCATCCGCGAAAAAGTCTTAGACATTCCTCCCCAAGCTTGTATCACTCGCGACAACGTTTCCTTCACTGTGGATGCTGTGGTTTACTGGCGGATTGTGGACTTGGAAAAAGCCTGTTACAAAGTCGAAAATCTTCAGTCAGCAATGGTTAATATGGTTCTGACTCAAATTCGGGCGGAAATGGGTCAACTAGACCTTGAAGAAACCTTTACAGCTCGTTCTCAAATTAATGAAATCTTGCTCAGGGATTTAGACATTGTTACCGATCCTTGGGGAGTGAAAGTGACGCGGGTAGAATTGCGCGACATTATCCCTTCTAAAACTGTACAGGAATCCATGGAATTGCAGATGGCAGCCGATCGCCGTAAACGGGCGGCAATTCTGACATCGGAAGGGGAACGGGAGTCGGCAGTTAACAGCGCCAAAGGTAAAGCCGAAGCCCAAGTTTTGGATGCAGAAGCGCGCCAAAAAGCGACTATTTTGGAAGCAGAAGCTCAACAAAAGGCGATCGTCCTGAAAGCTCAAGCAGAACGCCAAAGTCAGGTTTTGAAAGCTCAAGCTACTTCTGAGGCTTTACAAATTATCGGTAAAACTCTACAAAATGACCCCAATGCTCGCGAAGCTTTACAATTTTTGTTAGCTCAAAACTATCTCGATATGGGTTTGAAAATTGGCAGCAGCGACAGCAGTAAGGTGATGTTTATGGACCCGCGGAGCATTCCCGCTACCCTGGAAGGAATGCGATCGATTGTTGGGGAAGGTAGTAGTAATGAGGTAAAAAAATAGTCTGAAAATTGATAGTTTGTAGTAGGTTTAACTGGTTCCCCGGCTCTGCCTGGGAACCAATGCCTAGAGGCTCTGCCTCGCTTCTTAGCACAAAAATTGGAGGCAGAGCCTCCGGATCTGCGTTACCAGGCAGAGCCTGGTAACGAGTAAACGAGTAGTTGCCAATTACCAATTACCAATTGCCAATTACCAATTACCAAATTTAAGATTGTTGAGCGAGAGTACATCGATCGCACAATCCGAAAAATTCCAAAGTGTGATAATAAATCTTAAAAGAATGAGATTGCTGCAATTGGCTTTCTAAGTGGTGAACCGGACATTCATCGATCGGAATTGAGGCGCCACATTCCAGACAAGTTAAATGATGTTGATCTTGGTGGGCGGCACCGTAAAGAGACTCGCCACTAGCAAGAGTTCTGACGTGAACGAACCCCTCTCGCTTTAAACCGTCGAGGGAGCGATAAACGGTTGCTAAGCCCATGCTTTGGTCGCTGTTACGGAGTTCTAAGTATATATCCTGCGCTGAGAGCGATCGATTCAAGTGCTTGAGCAAGTGTAAAATACGCTCCTGACTACGGGTGCGGTTGGTTCTCATAATTTTTTTGTGTAATCTGCTGGAATCAAATCTATCGCTGTTTCTAGGCTAGCTTACTTGGGGGAAAGGGCGATCGAGCAACAGCCACCTAGTTGTAGGATAAAATAGCTCTAACTTTCGCATCACCTACACATTGCTGTGACTCAAAAATATTTTGCCCAAATTTATGTTACCCTCCGCCCTTCGGTTTTAGACCCCGCAGGCACTGCTGTTCAGTCTGGTTTGCAACACATGGGATACGACAATTTTGAGCGCGTGCGAATCGGGAAATACGTTGAAGTGACTCTGACTGCTGCTGGCGAGTCGGAGGCGCGCGAACAACTCGATCGCATTTGCGACCAACTTTTGGCCAATCCAGTGATTGAAAACTATTCCGTTGAATTGACTGAAGCTCCTGCGGTAGTGGAGACTGTGGGGGCTTAAAGTGCGATCGACCGTAGGGTGTGTTTTTCAACCCGGAGACCCCCCTAGCCCCCCTTGGTAAGGGGGGGACAAGAGAGTTCTCAAAGTCTGCCTTAAAAAGCGGAGACAAGAGCATTCAAAGTCTCTGTTAAAAACACAAGAACTCGGAACACTCAAAGTCCCCCTT